>JANQIZ010000177.1 GCA_028281895.1 Dehalococcoidia bacterium | reverse complement strand
TTCTCCGGCGTGTCCTTCGGAACCGGTGACCATCTCGCCGTTGGCGATGATGCCGCCTCCGACGCCTGTGCTGATCGTCACGTAGAGCAGGTTGCGGGCGCCCTCATGCGGGCCGAAACTCGTCTCAGCGAACGCCGCCAGCGTGGCGTCGTGGCCAACATGAATAGGCGTGCTCAGCCGCTCACTCAAGATCGGCTTCATCGATCTCTCGTCCCATGCGCCAAGATTCGGCGGGTTCTTGTACACACCGGTCTCGGGATCGATCGGCCCGGCAGTCGAGATGCCGAAACCGGCAGGCGCGACTCCCGCTGGCATGTCGAGCGACTCGACAAGATCGGCCAGGCGGTTGGCGGCTACCTCGATGCCATCATCGGGCTGCGTATCTATAGCGCCGCGGTCGAGAATCTCGCCAGACAGGGTGATCAGCGCCGCACGCATGTGTGTGCCGCCGATATCGCCGGAGATAGCTACTTCAGGTTCGGATGCCAACTGCGCCTCTCGTTTCTTAGATCGCTAGCTCTCCAGCTGGTCTCGCCAGTTCTCCGCATCGTCCTCGGGAGCGTAGCCGATAACCTTCGCTCCATGCTCGATGTCCCAGAACCGCCACGTGTTGTTCGATATGCCATAGAAGATCTCGAACTTGAGCGGTTCGGTCAGGCACTTCTCGACGAGCTGAACCATGTCGCGATGGCTAAGCCACGTCGCCATGTGGCGGACAGACTGGACAGGCGAGTTGATTGGGTTGACGGTGCCGATGCGCAGGCAGGCAACCTCCAGCCCGAACCGCTCTGAGTAGTAGCGTCCTGTCGCTTCGCCAAACACCTTGCTGATCCCGTAGTCAGAGTCAGGCCGCACAGGAACCGCGTTGTCAACGCGGGTGAAACCGCCTGGCTCCAGGCCGCTGTAGTTCCCGGCGACGATGCTTTTGTAAGGCTCATCGTTCTCGAACAGGCCAACCGCATGGTTCGAGCTAGCGAAGACCAGGCGTTTCACGCCATTCTGCCGGGCCGCCTCGTAGACGTTATGGGTCGTGGCGATGTTGTTCTTCAGCACGTCCGGCCAAGGCGTCTCGACAGGCGCATTCGCAGCGAGGTGGACGACCGCATCGATCCCCTTGAATGCGGGCATGATCGCATCCAGGTCTGAGCCGTCAGCCACGGTTGTTGGAACCGTGCTTTCAGCGGGCGGATCGGTCACATCGAACCCGGAAACATTGAACAGGCTTCCGAGCGCTTGAGACAGCGTCGTTCCGATGAGCCCGTTCGATCCAGTGATCAACAGATTCGCCTTGTCTCCAGGCATTGTTCGCTCCAGGTTCTTGCGTATGGCAAGCCAGTGTTTGGGATTTCGATGATGCGGCCTGATGTTACCTCTCACCAGCAGGGGCAGGCCGGTCAGCGCGGGGCCAGGCGCGGCCTAAACGCCGGAAGACCCTCTCGCTGCTGAAAACGCGGTCAGGCTACACGGTTGCGTGGGTGTAGAGACAAAAGTGGTTTCAGATGGGAAATTCCACATATTGGGGATTAGCGTGCCTGGCAAATAGCATTGCCTGATGCACTCGTCGGACTTCGTCCATGACTTCGGAATCGTCATCGTTGGCGCGTCGGTCTCGCTTGTCATTTTTCGAAGGCTGAACCTGTCTCCTGTGCTCGGCTTCCTCCTCGCCGGCGCGCTGCTCGGCCCCTTCTCTCTCATCGGCTCTCAAGTCAGTGACGTCGAAACCATTCGCCTTCTCGCGGATGTCGGTCTTGTCATGCTCCTCTTCGCGCTGGGAGTTGAGCTGGGCTGGCAGCGGATTCGAAAAGTGGGACTGGGCGTCATCCTGATCGGAGGGATCGAGCTCACGGTCATGATGGGTCTCGGCTTCCTGGTGGGAGGGTTCCTGGGCTGGACTCAGGTAGAGTCTCTTTTCCTCGGCGCGGCGATCGCCATCAGCAGCAGCGCTGTCCTTGTGCAGATGCTTCGCGACAGGGGAGAGCTGACCAGCGAGCGAGGCCGCATCATCGTCGGCATCCTGGTCGTCGAGGACTTCGCGGCGGTCGTTCTGCTCAGCATCCTCGCGGGTGTGGCAACTCAGGGCGGAGAAGGCGAAGGCGGCGCGCTGGCGATCAGCTGGCGGCTTGTGGTCTTTGCTGTGACTGCACTTGTCTTTGGTGCCTTGTTCGTGCCGAAAGCGCTGGACCTGATCGCGAGGCTCGAATCCAACCAGGTGATCGTCATGGGCGCGCTTGGGATGTGCTTCGCATTCGCACTTGCGGCCGGACAGCTCGGCCTCTCGGCAGGAGCGGGCGCGTTCATCATCGGCATGGTCGTTGGCGACACCCGCCACTCACACACCGTGGCTCGAATGACCGAGCCGGTCAGGGACCTGTTTGCCGCTCTCTTCTTTGTCTCGATCGGTATGCTCGTCAATGTCGCCGATATGGGACGCTTCATAGGTCCGGTCCTGCTGATCACACTCGTGGTGGTGGTAGGCAAGGTGGCTGCGAACAGCATTGGCGCATATCTCACCGGGCGCAGCGGACGCACCTCGCTTGAGGTTGGAACGGCGATGGCTCAGCCAGGAGAGTTCTCCCTGGCGATGGTCAAGACGGGCACTGACCATGGCGCAGTTAACTCTGCTCTGAGTCCGATCGTCACCGCGGTGATCGTCGTCAGTTCAATCCTTTACCCGATCGTGTCCGCATCGGCAGCCGCTCTTGAGCGCGCCATCGAGCGCCGAGCGCCGGTCAGAGTGCGGCGTCACGCTGTGGCTATCAACACCTCCGCCGCGGTCGCCGGGCAGATGATGCGCACAGACGGCGCAGCGGGCAGGCGGATCAAGCGGCAGTTAAGCATCGCAGTGGTCAACACAGGCGTGATTGGCCTGGTTGTCGTCGCCGGGATGGTCGTGCTGAACTTCGTCGGGCCTATCGCAGATGCTGTTCACCTTTCCCACGGACTGGTTGGACTTATTCTCGGCGGGATCCTTGTCACCCTTTCGGTGCCGCCTGGAATGACAGTCTGGAAATCTCTCTCAGAAGCATCAGATGCGATAGCGCAAGAACTTGTGCTCGACCGAATTAACGTTGACCGCGAATCGTTCCCCGCTGCAATAGCCTCGATGCTCGCCCACGGCTTCTTCGCCGTCGCACTCTTCGTGATGGCCGTCTGGATGACCCCTCTCCTGTGGCAGCTGGTCTCGGTGGGGCAGGTCGCCACGCCTGCTGCGGTGCTGGTCATGGTCGGCACGATGGCCCTTACGGCGAGAGTTGCCCTTAGCATCCACAGCTCGCTTGAGGAATCGTTCGAGAGCACGTTCCTTGGAGCAGACGAGGATGAGCCTTCGAGCCTGCCAGCAGAAGATGCCGAGATCGAGGTCATTCAGCCTTCAGACACGAGCAGCTCGTCGATGCCCGACGAGTCGGCAGTGCCTGTGTTCAGGCGCAGAGTTTCCACTCCTTCTGAATCTGCGGTCTCAGGCGTGGAATGGCAGCGAACGCTGCGGCGCGATCGACACGGGTTGCGCAGCTAGCGTGGCGGCTGTAGGTTCCCTCGCATGGAACCTGCTATAGAACTCAGCGACGAACTGGTAGAGCGGTATCGAAAGATCACGTCTGCCACCGCATACAGCGGCACATGGCGACTGGCGCCACCGGACGGCCAGGAGTGGTTCGCATCCGCCAACTACCAGCTATGCCTGATGCGAGGCGTCAACCAGATGACGCCTGGCAAGAAGCTCATCGGTCGTGCCCGCACGCTGCGATTCGTGCCATCGCGGCCAGACCTGCTTAAGATCACCCGTCGCGGCGAAGACTCGCCTGAATACAGGGCGATGGCCCGATGCGGCCCCGGCGATGTGCTGGTCGTCGAGGCTCACACCTTCGATGAATACTCGTGCATTCTCGGCAACATGAAGACCCGCATGCTCTGGCACCGCCAGGCTGAGGGCCTTGTGACTGATGGAGCGATCAGAGATCTACAGATGATCTCTGATGACTACGACCTCAGCGTGTTCGCCGCGAATCGCTCGCCCGCCGGAAACCTGCCATTCCTCGAAGCATACGAGGAGAACGAGCCGGTCAACGTCGGCGGAGTGCTCGTCATGCCAGGCGATCTGATCGTGGCTGACGACGATGGCGTGGTGGTTGTGCCGTCCGACCGGGCTGAAGAGGTGATCGACTGGATTGAGGAGCAGGAAGAGGCCGAGCAGTGGGTGATCGATCTGATCGACAAAGAGCAGGTGCCTCCGGGCAAGTACTATCCGATCTCTGCTGAGACGAAAGAGCGGTTCAGGCGAGAGACACAGGCCGGTCAGGACTGAGATATCGATGACTACAACGGCTGATGTGATTGTCGTCGGGCTGGGCGCTCATGGCAGTTCAATAGCGTGCCACCTGGCGCGCCGCGGTCTGAAGGTGATCGGCTTCGATTCGCATCACCCTCCGCACACGTTCGGCTCGTCCCATGGCGGCAGCCGAATCATCCGCGAGGCTTATTCCGAGGGCGAGTTCTATGTGCCTCTGGTCAAGCGGTCGTACGAACTGTTCGAAGACCTCCAGGAGCGTACAGGCCGGGAAGTCATCCGCATCACAGGCGGTATCTCGATCGCCGATCGCAGAGGAAAAGGGCTTTCCGGTATTCGGGCAAGCGCCGCAGCGCACGGATCGCCTATCGAATATCTCGAGCCTGAACAGGTCACGGAACGCTTCCCGGTGCTGCATCCGCACGAGCACATGGAGGCAGCCTTCGATCCGCGAGCCGGAGCGGTATTTCCCGAAGTAGCGATACAGGGCCATCTCGATGAGGCTGTGAAAGCAGGAGCGGATCTACGCTTTGACGAGCCAGTGACAAAGTGGCGTCCAGACCGCGCTGGCAACTCGGTGCAGGTGGAGACGAAGTCCGGAACGTTCGAGGCGAAGCAGCTTGTGTTCGCTGCCGGGGCGTGGCTGCCTGAACTCGTGTCGAAGCTGCGACTGCCGATGTGGATTGAGCGGCAGGTGCTGTTCTGGTTCGAGCCGAAGGCGAATGCCGAAGCGTTCAGGCCAGAGAACATAGGCAACCACGCCTGGGAGTATGAGCCTGGTCACTCGTTCTACGCGCAGCCAGACTTTGGCGAGGGTGTGAAGGTGGCGTTGCACCACGATGGCAGCGCATCTGATCCAGACAGGCTCGACAGACGGGTTTCCGGCGAGGATGAGGCCGCGCTTCGGACACAGATCGAGCGCTATGTTCCCGACCTCAATGGGAAGCTGCTCAACAGCGCCGTGTGCATGTACACAGACACACCAGATCTCAACTTCCTCATCGATTTTCACCCGGGCCACAGGAACATAGTGCTGGCCAGCCCATGCTCAGGCCACGGATTCAAGTTCTCTGCCGTAATGGGAGAGATCGTTGCTGACATGGTTACCGAGGGCCAATCGAGATTCGATCTCTCGCAGTTCGGAGTGGAGCGGCTGCTGAGCGAGGAATCGCAAGCAGCATGCCCGCCGGAGAAGAGGCCTTACGAGGTCAACTGACAGGCAAGAAGCTCGCATCGACTCAACAGAAACGGAGCAAAGATGGCGTCAGACAAGCGAATACTGGTCATGGGAGCCGGAGGGATCGGCGGCGTAGTAGGTGGCCTGCTTTCGGAGGGAGGGCACGACATCACCCTGGTTGACCAGTGGGTTGAGCACATCGAGGAGATCAAGAAGAACGGCCTCACCGTCGAGACCCGGTGGGACAAGCATCATGCCAGGCCGCGGGCTCTGCACATCTACGAACTCGCGCAAGAGAATGAGCCGTTCGACATGGCGTTCATCTGCGTCAAGTCCTACGACACCGACTGGGTGACGATGTTCGTCAGGCCATACGTCGATCCAGAGCACGGCATCTTCGTGGACTTCCAGAATGGGATCAATGATGAGCGCGTCGCTGCGGTCGCAGGCAAAGAGAACACTCTCGGCTGCATCATCACGATCAGTGCCGCCGCATACGAGCCGGGAACAGCGATTCGCACAGACACCAACGAGCTTGGCTTCAAGATCGCCGAACAGGACGGGTCGGACACTCCGCGCGCCCGTGAGCTTGTCGAGATCATGCAGTCTGCCGGCAAGACGGAGTTCACGGACGATCTGTGGGGCGACCGATGGTCCAAGCTGATGATCAACTGCATGAACAACGCTCTCTCCGGTATCAGCGGCTATGGCACGGCTGAGACGCGCACGAACGTCG
>JANQIZ010000119.1 GCA_028281895.1 Dehalococcoidia bacterium | reverse complement strand
GATCGTCATTGAGGACGGCAGGGCAACGGGTGTTGTGGCCGAGTCAGGTGGCGAGATGTTCGAGCTTGAGGCGAGCGAGGTGTTCCTGTGCGCGGGTGCATACGCCTCTCCTCAACTACTGATGCTCTCAGGCATCGGCCCTGCCGATCACCTTGCGGATCACGGAATTCCCGTCACCAGGGACCTGCCGGGCGTTGGCCAGAATCTGCGCGATCACCCGCAGGTGCAGCTCACGTGGCGCACAAGACCGGAGTTCACCCAAGACCCGCTTGCGCCTCGCATCCAGTGCGCGCTCCAGTACACGGCGGCTGGCTCCAATCTGCGGAACGACATGTTCATTCATCCCATGTCATTCGCCGCAACATCGGGCATCTACACCGTTTCCTCTGGCGAAACTCCCGGCGTTGGCATGATCATCGCCCTCTATCTGGCGAAGGGCGCAGGGCAGATCACACTGCGCTCGGCCGATCCTTCAGACCAGCCGGAGATCGACCTCAACTACCTTGACGAGGAGTTTGACCGCCAGCGGTTCAGAGAAGCGGTGCGCCTGTGCATCAAACTAGCGGAAGATTCCGCATATGCCGAGATCGTCGAGGAGCTGATCGACCCGCTTCCAACAGACCTCTCTTCTGATGAAGCGCTGGACGACTGGCTGCTCCGCAAAGTCCGCACCAGCCACCACGTCTCAGGCACCTGCAAGATGGGACCAGCTTCCGATCCGATGGCTGTCGTGGACCCCGAGCTGCGCGTTCATGGCATCGCAGGGCTGCGAGTCGCCGATGCCTCGATCATGCCTGACTGCATCCGCGCCAACACAAACGTGACGACCATCGCGATCGGCGAAAAAGCCGCCGACATGGCGGCTGGCTAGCCAACCTTCTCGTCCGTTGCCCCGGAATTCGCTGGACTGAGGTATAGTTCCGGCCAATCGCATCGCGCACGGGCTGGCACCTGCATCTATCCAGTGCAAAATCGGCGCCAGCGCCGAACGTTTCGTAACACGAAAAACTCTCCAGACACTGCTCCAGACATCCCAGGGAGACGCCAATGGTTACCGAAACCAGGACCGATATCGGCCTGTTAGCCCACCTCTACCGACGCGCCGGATTCGGGGCGACCAGGGCCGAGCTGGAGAAGCTCGCCACGCGGTCATATGAAGATGTCGTCGAAGACCTCGTCAACCCTGAGACAGTTCCCGAGCTGGACGACGAGATTCTGAAGCGCTTCTACCCGCACCTGTGGGCCAACCAGGACAACACAGGCGTCTGGAACGGCCGCTGGTTCTTCCGCATGGTCAACACGGAACGCCCGCTTGAAGAGAAGATGACTCTCTTCTGGCACGGCGTGTTCGCAACCGGCTGGACCAAGAGCGAGCACACCTACTCGATGGTCGACCACATCCAGATGCTGCGGGAAAACTGCCTGCAGCCGTTTACGACTCTCCTAACCGAGCTTTCGAAAGACCCGGCCATGATCTACTGGCTGGACAACTGCGAGAACCACGGCGATTCGATCAACGAGAACTATGGCCGGGAGATCCTTGAGCTGTTCTCGATGGGCATCGGCAACTACACAGAGGACGACATCAAGTCCGCTGCCCGCGCCTTCACCGGCTGGTCGTTCACGCAGGCGCTTCCGCTTTATCCGTGGGGGCACTACGGCTCAGAGTTCCGCTACATCGCAGAAGATCACGATGACGGCGAGAAGACCTTCCTTGGCCAGACCGGCAACTGGAACGGCGAAGACATCATCAGGATTATCGTCGAGCAGGAAGCGACCGCGCGGTTTATCAGCCGCCACATCTACAACTTCTTCGTCGCAGACGAGCCGCAGGTGCCGGCATGGAGCATCCAGCCGCCAAACGACCCGGCTGCCATCGACATCCTGGTCAAGGCGTTCCAGGACTCCAATGGCGATATCCGGCACGTCATGCGAACGCTGTTCACTTCAGACTTCTTCAAGCAGGCCCGCTTCACGCACGTCAAGTCGCCTGCCGAGTTCGTCGCAGGCACCCTCAAGCTCTCTGGCGCGTTCCGCGATGTCGTTCCCGGCCTTGGCTCACTCGAGGGAACGATGATCGCAATGGGCCAGAAGCTTATGGACCCGCCAAGCGTTGAGGGCTGGCACACCGGCAAGGAGTGGATCGATGGCGGCACGCTCACCGAGCGGGTGAACTTCGCGGTCGACATGTTCTCCGATGCCTCGAACGCCGGTGTGCGCGAGATCATCGATCGGATAAGAGGCGAAGGTGGTCCGGTCACTCCTGAAAAATTCGTTGACACGGCGGTCGAATTGATGGGGCCGGTCAATGTGGCCGATGTGACGCGGCAGTCGCTCGTCGACACCGCCTCCGAAGAGGGAGACCTGGTTTTCGGAAACGCAGAAGAGACCGCGGCTTCAGAGGCTCGCATCGTAAGGATGCTCCAGTTGATCGTCGCCTCAAGGGAATACCAGTTCGCATAAGCAGCGATCCGCGAGAGACCGGGATAGACCGGCAGGATCACCATCACAGGGAGAGCCGAAATGGCAGCAGGAAACGGTACGAACGGCCACCGCAACGGCAGGAAGAAAGACCCGGTTCTCGTCGTCATTCAGCTGAGTGGCGGAAACGACTTCATGAACACGGTCGTGCCGTTCACTGAAGGCATCTACCACGACTCGCGGCCGCTGGTGGGTATTCCGGAAGACAAGGTGCTGCCGATCACCGACACGCTCGCCTTCCATCCTTCGGCAGCCCCGTTCAGGGACATGTTCAATGACGGCGACATGGCCGTCATCCAGGGCATCGGATACGAGAACTCAAGCCGTTCTCACTTCCGGGCGATGGACATCTGGCACACCTGCGAGCCGGACAAGATCGCAACCGAAGGCTGGCTGGCGAAGGTGATCCAGGAGATCGACCCGGCAGGCGAGAATCCGCTGACGGCTGTCTCCATGGGCCGGGGCCTTCCCCGGGCGCTTGCTGCTCCCGGCGTGGCAGCCACTTCTATTGGCGACCTCGACAGCTACGGCCTCATGTCATCCGTCCAGGTTGAAGAAGAGCGCGCCAAAGACCTCGATATCTTCAAGCGCATGTACACGCCGGCGGTCGGCTCCGGGCTTGTGATGGACTACCTCGCAAACACCGGGCAGGACGTGCTGAAGGGCGCCGACATGCTTTCTGTGGCGCCGCAGATGTACAGCTCAACCGTTGAGTACGCGGACAACCCGATTGCGAAGGCGCTGCGGGATGTCGCACGCATCCACACAGCAGGTCTCGGCACCCGGATCTTCTACACGAACCATGCCGGATACGACCATCACGCTCAAGAGGTGCCGACACATGCGCGACTCTTGACCGAACTGTCGCAGGCCATCGCTGACTTCCGTGCCGATCTTCGCGAGCACAATGCTGCTGATGAGGTGACGATCCTGGTCTTCACCGAGTTTGGCCGCAGGATCAAGGACAACGGCTCGGGGACCGATCATGGCTCAGGCGGCGGAGCGTTCATCATCGGCGACAACGTGAAGGGCGGGCTCTATTCCGAGTATCCGTCGCTTGCGCCAGCCGACTGGCTGTATGGCGAGGACATGCGCCACACGATCGATTTCCGCTCGATCTACAGCACTCTGCTGCAGCAGTGGATGGGCATCACACCGAACGAGATAGTTGGAGGAGAGTTCGAGCAGATCAAGCCGTTCGAAAAGACACTGGTTTAGTGGCTGGGATTCTCCCTCCCACGGGTGCCCTCTGGGCGCGAGGGAGTCATAGGGTGGGTCGAGTTCGTCATGCTGGACTTGATTCAGCATCTCCCTCTGACTCGTTTCAGGAGATTCCGGATCAAGTCCGGAATGACGAGGCCACAAGCCTTTTGTCATCCCGACCGCCACCACTTGTCATCCCGACCGCAGCGGAGGGATCTAACCGTACTTCCACGGTCACCGAGAGATTCTGAATCGAGTTCAGAATGACGAATTTCTCCCTCCCTGCCAGGGAGGGAGTCAGAGGGTGGGTTGGTCGTCTTGGGAGATCAAGCTATTCATGAGGGAGCAAAGACCCACTCCCTGACCCTCTCCCTCTGAGGGAGAGGGAAGAAACAAAAAGCGAACAGACACGGAGTCAGGACATGAGCAAGCCATACGCACTGCTAAGAGCAGGCTTCCCCTACCTCACCACGCTCGGCATGCGCCGCGTGACCACGTTCTGCATGGACGTGGCGCTCAGCGACGACCGTACTCTGTTCGTCCTGTGCCGCACTGACGGCGCGGGCGGCGAGATCAGGCGCATCAACTGGGATGACGAAGACCTCGACACCATCGGCTCAGGCTTCGTATGGCCTGTCCAGATCATCCGTGACGCCGACGAGGTTTTCTACGTCTCGGACGAGGGCAACCACACCATCTCGAAGTGGGACCGCGAGGGCCAGAGCCTTCTTCGCCCCACTTGCCAAG
>JANQIZ010000052.1 GCA_028281895.1 Dehalococcoidia bacterium | reverse complement strand
GATGGTGTTAATGGTGTTGTCAGCAGGCGGTGTCACGCCAGATGTCGAGGGCGCAGGTGTGCCTCCGCCGCCCGAGTTGGCTGCGCATTCCCAGGCTGTGCCGTTCCATGATGGGACCTGGCCAGTCGCACAGGACAGGTTGCCCAGGAGATCGGCCGTCGCGTCAAACGGGATGTTGAACAGGTTCGCCCAGTTCACAAGCTGCCCGCCTGCAACCTCCAGGTCGTCCTGGCTGGCGTAGACCTCATCGTGGTCGTGATCGGAGCGAGCCGCAGTATCGACCGAGCCGCTTCCGTTGAAATCGATGCTGATCTCGCGAAGGTCATCCGTGACATCTGTCACGGTGATCCCGGTACCGCCGACGATGTTGACGGCATCGCCTTTCGGACCGACCTCACCGGGGAAGCCCTGCGGACCTGCTGGACCCTGCGGGCCAATCTCACCGGGGAAGCCCTGTGGACCCGCGGGTCCTTGCTCACCCTGCTCTCCCTGGGGACCTTCAGGCCCGGCAGGACCCTCTCCACCGCTACATGCGACGGCGACTGCGAGAGCAGCGCTTGCGAGGAGCAGCGCGAGGGGCCGGAGGTTCCCACCAATGCGGGTGGTGGTTCGGTAGATATCGAGATTCATCGGTCTGACACCTGTTGATCGACTTCGTGCAGGGCTTCTGAGGGACGCAGCGAGACGACAGGACGCGGGTTGCGTCGAGCAGCTCAGGTGTCAGTGTGAGATACCCGTTACCGGATTGCTTCGAGTCTGCGGTGCGAGATTCAGGAAGATGCGAAGAGGCAGGGCAGCTTTTCACGTTTCTTGTCACGATCTTTTTACGTCTCTGTCCCACATTCAGGCGTATCTGATGCCACAATGTTCAATCTGCTGAGTGTTCATTCCGTTCACCAGCAGGCGTCCCGGCTCCGAGAAACGTGAACCTGATCTTCTAGAGAAGGACATCGCAGTGAACAACGCTTCGGGAAGAGGATTGCCCTGGCCATCGATCGCAATTGGCGGTGTCGTCGCTGGCGTGCTCATCGGAGCAGTGGCATTCATCGTCCTCAGCCTGGTTGGCGGCGACAGGCTCGGAATGCTCATCTCTGCAGCCACCGTGCATCCGCACGAATCGACCGCAGAATGGGTTGGGGATGACGCAGTTGTCTATGCCTCCCTCAACCTGAGGCCAGGTCTTTCGGAACTTCTGAGAGCGCGAGACCTCTTCGAGGATATCGCCGATTTCGAACAGGCTGACCTGGAACTTGACGATGCATTCGATGAGCTGAATGAACTGCTTGGCATGGATGTGCGTGAAAGCGTGCTGCCCGCGCTGGGACCAGAACTGGCGATCGCCGCTTACGTGAACGAAAGCCGCGCTGACCGGATGGACTTCATCGCCTTCATCGGTTTCCTGGACATGGAGATCGGCCGCTCGATGGCCGATGCGATTCTGGAGGCTGCCGTAGAACGCGGTGAGTCAGTCGAACAGGTCACGATCAGCGGCATCGAAGCACGGCTCTGGGACCAGGAGACATACATTGTCGTCCACGAATCGGAGCCTTACATCCTCGTCTCCAGCGCCGAAGAGGTGATGGAACGCACACTGGCGATGATGCAGGCGCCGGAGAATCCCCTCTCCACCAGGCCGGAGTTCGTTGCTGCGCTCGAGCGATTGCCAGACAACAGGTTTCTCGCAGCATACGCCGATGTTTCGAAGCTCAGAGCCGCATCCACTTATCTGGGAACTCCGAGAGTCGTTACGCTCAACACTGAGGCTATCGCCGCTGAGGCCCCGACACAGATCATCTCTGGAGCCATAACAGTTGGAAGGAAAAACCTGCGGGCCGACTACGTGATTTCCATAGGAGACGAGACTTTCGACGCGGCAGCACCGGATTCGAACCTGGATCTTATTCCAGCTGACCTCATCGGATTCTTCAACGTCGGTGGTCTCCGAGAAGCGATCGACGACAGCATGGAGAGCTTCTACGGCCTCAATCCCGGCTCACAAGAACAGACAGAGCTGTCGTTCACTAGCACGACTGGCCTGGATATCAAGGAAGATATCCTGGATCCCATCGGTGACGAATTGGCGGTTGTGCTGATCGATCTCGAAGGAGATGGGACGGGCGGCTTCAATGAAGATTTTCCGCGCTTCGCACTGGCTGTCCTGCTTGAGACAAGAGATCGTCCAAAGATGGAGTCGACGATGGCACGGCTTCGTGAGTTCGCGGCCGACTCCGAGCTCAACTTCACAGAGTCAGAGGTCGCTGGTGAGACCGCGTGGATCGCACAACTGCCAGATGATTCAGCGCCTTTTGAGCTGGCATACATGTTCAAGGATGACTTCCTGGTTGGTGGCATATCGCTTGAGTCCCTCGAAGCGGTGGTGATGACCGCTGAGGGTGAGGTGGAATCCGTACGGAGCAACGAGGCTTATCAGCGATTTACTGAAGAGACAGAGGAAGATGCTGTGTTCAACCTGTTCATCGAGGCTGAGCCTCTCAGCACCACTGTCCGCAGTTTCGTCAGTCCGGAAGACATTCCCGAGTTCGATGAGCGAGTCATGCCCTGGTTTGAGAAGTTCGAATCGTTCGGGGTTGCCACCACACTCGATGGGGAGTGGGCCGTGACCACGATGCTCATGACAATCAACAACTAGGTTTCGGATCGCGAAGAGGCGCAGGGCCTTAAGTGCCCTGCGCCTCTCTGTTCGATACTCGTTCGCCATGCCCCGGTTTGGGGGTTGGCCAACCGTCAACCGGGATACTCGACTAGCTCCAGACTCTGTCGTGGCTGTCCAGGGCGTCCCACTCATCGGTCGGCTCGAAGAAGCCCTCCGGGTAAACAGCGAAGCGGTCAGGCTCCCTGTTCAAGTGCTCCTCAACCGCCTCTTCGTTCAGCTCGATACCGAGCCCAGGGCCTTCCGGCACATCCACAAAACCGTTGTTGATCACGGGCTTGCTCACGCCGTCCACAAGCGAGTCCCACCACGGCAGGTCAACCGAGTGCATCTCAAGTCCGATGAAATTGTAGGTAGCAGCTGCGCAGTGAACATTCGCCATCGCAACAACCGGCGAGCCGGCCTGGTGCATCGCCATCGGCACACCGTAGTCCTCGGCCATGTCACCGATCTTCTTCGTCTCGAGAATTCCGCCTGATGTCGCAAGGTCCGGGTGAGCGACCGATACCGCATTGGCCTCAAGCAGCGGAATAAAGCCCTCTTTCAGGTAGATGTCCCCGCCAGTGCAGACCGGCGTGTCAACGGCTTCCTTGAGCTCTCGCCACTGGTCAACGTACTGCCACGGGATCATGTCTTCGTACCACGCCAGTGAGAACTGGTCGAGCGCCTTGCCGATACGGATGCAGCTCTCAAGACCGATGTGTCCGAAGTGGTCGGTCGCAATAGGGATCTCGTATCCGACGATGTCGCGCACGGTTCGAACGTACTCGACTATCGCCTCGATGCCTTTTTCAGTGACCTGAATGCCCGTGAACGGGTGCATCGTGTCGGCGACTTCGCTCATGGGTTTGTGGCCAACGACGCCGCCTTCAACCTTGGCCGCGATCCAGATGCCGATATCCATCTTGAGGAAGGTGAAGCCGCGGTCCATGCGCCCCTTGAGCGCCTTGCCCATCGCCTCCGGGTCTTCGAGAGACGGGGTGTCGGCATAGACGCGAATCTTGTCTCTGAACTTTCCGCCGGCCAGCATGTACGCCGGAACTCCGTACGCCTTGCCTGCCAGGTCCATCAACGCCATCTCCACTCCGCAGACGCCGCCGCCAAGCCTGCCATGCCCACCGAACTGCTTGATCTCACGGAAAAGCTGATCGACGTTGCAGGGGTTCTTGCCGAGGAGACGGCTCTTGAGCATCAGGGCGTAGCGTGCGGACGCGCCGTCTCGCACTTCGCCGATGCCGACGAGTCCCTGGTTGGTGTAGAGCCGGATCAGCGGCCAGCGCCAGTTGCCGTGGCCTACAACGGCGATGCGCATGTCTGTGATCTTGAGGTCAGATGGGTTCGACGCGGTTCGCACGCCTTCGAGGTGGGATTCGGTAGTCAATTACTGCTCCTGTTGGGATCGCATTCGTCTCTCCATGCCACTTCGCGTTCTGAAGGCGCACGCGGCACGAGAAACAGCAAGTGTGGGATTGAACCGACACATTATGCGGGAAGCCCGTCCCGCACGGGCGATCTTTTGCATCAGACCGGAAGAGCAGTCGAGGTCGCCGGGCGCGTTTACCCGAACGAGCTAATCCCGATGAAAAGATCGAGCGGTTTCTGGAGTGGTCTGACGCGGCTCAGGCGCCAGAGCTGTCGGCCAGCGAAGACGAGCCGGGCGCTACGGCCAGGTGTCGCGCTATCCAGGATCGAGCGGCTGACGCGCGGTGCCGCACCGTTCGCATGTCCACTCTGGCGACGCGAGCGGCAACGTCATCTGTCATGCCAAGCACATCGGTCAGGATCACGGCGAGACGGCTGTCCGGACGCAGGCAGCGGAGCGCGGTCTCGGTGTCTGGCTGCGCGGCGTCCTGGCACCTGACATGATCCGACTCCGCAGAGCCTGCAGCTGAGCTGCGCATAGCCTCTTCCGCGACGTATCCCAGTATCCACGAACGCGGATTATCCGACCCGTCGTATGCGGCGAACTCGGTGCGAGCCTTTTCGAACGCCTCGTGGACCACCTGTGGCGCCTGCCGATAGTCGCCGAGCATCCGCGTGGCCAGCGCAGTCGCGGACTCAAGCTCGTTGGCGACGATC
>JANQIZ010000051.1 GCA_028281895.1 Dehalococcoidia bacterium | reverse complement strand
CAGGCCGTGGAAGAGGCCGCACTAGAGCCGTTCTTCGACGACCCCGGGGCAATCACGAACCGACAGGTTGACACGCTCTCAGGAGGCGAGCGGCAGATGGTGGCTTTGGCTCGCGCGAAGGCGATGCGGCCGCGCCTGCTTCTTCTTGATGAGCCGTCGATAGGCCTCTCACAATCGTATCTTGACAAGGTCGCGGGGGCGTTAGCTGACGACGAGTGGTTTCCGAGAAGCACGATCCTCATGATCGATCACAAGGAGGAGATCCTGCGCGTGTGTACGAAACGGCTTGTCCTGAAGGATGGTCGGCTTGCGAATGCGACCTGAGTTCTCGTTACAGAATCAAATGCACGGAGAGGAAAACCTGGTGGCGCAAACCACGGAGAAGTACTGGCACTCGGAGAGAAACCGGTCGGAGTGGGGTGATTGGCGTTGGCAGCTTCGCAATAGGATCCAAACAATCACAGAGCTCCGACCCCTAAAGGTGCGCGAAGTGGTACGCAGAAGCCTCAGCGGGAGCGTATCGTATCCGCTTGGCGAGGTCTGTGGGTGCCAAATCAGCATCTGGCGAACCCTCGGACGGGAGAGGAGAACTCGCGGTGGCTAGACTCTCCGCAGATGCTCCTCGCCACTGGCCACTCCCCCTCCTTCGACGAGACCCTGATTTGCTGCGGGGCTGGCTCTACTGGGCTCGAAACACCGCTTTCGAAATGGGGTAGAGGATGGAATGAAGTGGCCGAACGCACGACAGGACCTGCCTTCGACTCACGCGATTCTGCTTGACGACCTAGAGCGCGTTGTCTGCCATCTGGAAACCGCGTCTGAGCAGACGTCGGTTTTGGATCTATCAGAACGCGGAGTAGCTCTCTACGACGCGTACTTGGCATTCGCCGTCGCCGTGTACGTTGCTAAGTTCCGGCAGTTATACGAGGCGTTGGGAGAGAGTATCGATGCTCGGCGCTACTTGGTTTATGCGCAGGTTGGCAGATCGATCCTTGAGAACGCCGCGTCGCTGAGGTACTACGCCACACACGAAGACTTGCGCAGGATGAGCGCGGCTAGGGATGAGGGTAAGGTGCTTGCTGAGCAACTCAAGGTCGCATTTGCGGCGGTGGACAAGATGGTTCGAGGAAGTCGGTTCAGGTGGACCGCGTTCCTCGAAAAGAGATTCGAAGATCTGGCGAAGCAAAGCGACGATGAGGGCATTTTGCAGGTGAATGTGCAGACCTGCTTGTCCAAGTGGTACAAGGATTCGCCAAGTGTGGAGGTCTTGTACGACTTGCTGTGTGATCTCGTGCACCCGAGCCTTGGCAGTAATCTGACTGTCATCAAGGCATGGGAAGGGAAAGTCACAGCATGCGGTGCTCATGGCGAGAGCGACATGGTCTTTGTCGTTGCGCCGACACTGGCCGGGATTGTGGGGGCGTACAAAGAGATCCAGAAGGCCTTCTTAGAGTTGGAGGCCCACAAGATCGTGACGAGCCGCGAATAGGGGACAAGATCGTCTTCGATGTCGTCCCTGGCTAGACAACGTGCGCGAGACCGAGCGGGAGTCGACACATGGACGCAGGTTGACGGACGCAGGGCTTGCCGTAGCTCTTTGGCTGTTCATGAGGCTGATCCGAGGCATCGACCCATCCCTCGTCAGGTGGGATCATAACTTGCGGCTTCCTAGGTCATCAGAGCACGTGCCAACTTAGTGCCACGTTTGCGCCCACCTCTAGTCCACTCAAGTCGTGTTCCACTCTGGCGCGAGATGGACAGAAGCGGACACAAGTGTTTACGACAGGCCCGTTTGTCCACTCCAGTCCGCCGTTAGTCCACTTCGCGCCGATTCCGCGAAGACACTTCCTAAACCGGGGGTCGCAGGTTCGAATCCTGCCGGGCGCGCCATCCTTAGCTGTTCGAAGCGTGAAGCCAGCGTCTGCATCCTCTTGGCCGTGCTCCTGCTCGCCGTCGCTCGGTGCGTTGTGATCTATGACGAGCTCGACTGCAGAGGGCACTCCGCGGCGGTTGTCGTTCTTGTCGACCAACACTGGCTCAACGCGGCAACTAGCCCGCATCCATCACCAGGGGCCTTTTAACGAACCGCCGTTCGTGGGATAACGCGGGTACTTGACCTCCCCCGTCACATCCACGCACGGCGGTTTCGATGACAGAGTGTACTCCGGCTGAGATCCGGTCCAAGTCCCCTGGGGGCCGCGAGTTCGTAGCACGCTTCGACGGAGGCGAGATCACCTCGGATGCTGGCGCCCTGCTGCTGGGTGCGGTCGAGGAGCGCCGTGGGATCCTGAAGCGGCTGGCGGGCTGCTTCAGCGACCACCGCTCACCGAGCCGGATCGAGCACACGGTCGAGGAGCTGGTCTCGCAGCGCGTGCTGTCCATCGCCCTGGGCTACGAGGACGTGAACGACCACGATCTGTTGCGCCTCGACCCTCTCCTCGCGGCCCTGTCAGGCAAGGCAGACCCGAAGACACAGCGACTGGCTGCCCCGGCGACCATCCATCGCCTGGAGCTCTCGCATCCCGGGCTGGCCGCGGAGGACCGCTACTGCCGGATCGGTCTCGATCTCGGCGCCGTGGACGAGCTCTTGCTTGACCTGTTCCTCGAAGCTCACGACGAGCCGCCCGCGGAAGTCGTGCTGGATCTCGATGCGACCGACGATCCGATCCACGGCAAGCAGCAGGGCCGCTTCTTCCACGGCTACTACAACTGCTACTGCTACCTGCCGCTGTACATCTTCGCGGGCGATCACCTCTTGTGCTCTCGCCTGCGCACGTCGGACAAGGACGGGGCGGCGGGAAGCGTCGAAGAGCTGGAGCGGATCGTCTCTCGGATCCGAGCGGCGTGGCCGAAGACGCGCATCGTCGTGCGCGCCGACTCGGGCTTCTGTCGTGAGTGGCTGATGGCCTGGAGCGAAGGCGAAGGCGTCGAATACGTGCTGGGGGTCGCCAAGAACGAGCGATTGAAGGCTGCGATCGAATCCGAGCTGGAGGAGGCCAGGCGGATCAACGAGCGCACGGGCGAGCCGGCGAGGCTCTTCAAGAGCTTCTCGTATCGAACGCTCAACAGCTGGTCGCGATCGCGGCGGGTGGTGGGCAAAGCCGAGCACCTCGAGCGCGGTCCCAACCCCCGTTTTGTGGTGACCTCCTTCTCCGAAGAGGAGTGGGAGGCACGGGCGCTCTACGAGGAGCTGTACTGCGCCCGCGGCGAGATGGAAAACCGGATCAAGGAGCAGCAGCTGGACCTCTTTGCCGATCGGACCAGCTCTTGCGTGATGCGGGCGAACCAGGTGCGGCTGTACTTCTCCTCGTTTGCGTACGTGCTCTTGAACGAGCTGCGGCGCATCGGCCTCGCGGGAACGGAAATGGCTCGCGCGCAGTGCGGCACGATCCGGCTGAAGCTGTTGAAGATCGGCGCGCGGGTCCGCGTCACCGTGCGCAAGATCTGGGTCGCCATGAGCGAGAGCTGGCCACACCGCCAGCTCCTGCTTCACGCCTGGCACCGATTGCGGCCGACGTAGCCGGCCCAACGGTCGATCGTCCCTCGCCCACGGCTGCGTCACAGTCAGCCCAATGCCTTCGTCGGCACACGACGAGAATCGGCTCGATATCACGTCGCGGCACCCGCCTCCTACCTCTCGACCGCCCGCGACTGACTCGTCCGAAAGCCATCGGCGACCATCATGCGATCTCCGCACCACTTCGGACCGCACCGGCTGCTACTCGTGATGGATGCGGGCTAG
>JANQIZ010000004.1 GCA_028281895.1 Dehalococcoidia bacterium | reverse complement strand
GGCCGGAGTCGCCGTCAGTTCACTCTTTGGCGCAATCACCTCAGCCGTCATCATCCTCACAGCCAACCTCGAAGCTCAGCGCCAGATGATCTTCTGGCTTGCAGGCGGCCTCGAGGGAGCGCGGTGGGAATCGGTGCGTATCGTACTGCCGGTGATCGTCGCCGGAGCGGTGCTCGTCATGGCCTTCGCCAGGGACTTGAACCTGCTGCTCGTAGGCGAAGACGAAGCGAAATCGCTCGGGGTCCGAGTGCCGCTGGTGCGAGTAGTGCTGCTGGTGACCGCCGCCCTGCTCACAGGCACGGCCGTTGCGTTCACTGGAACCATCGCGTTCGTAGGACTGGTAGTCCCGCACTCCATTCGCCTCATCGTCGGGCCAGACCACCGCGTGCTGCTGCCCCTGTCAGTGCTTGGCGGCGGCGTGTTCCTGCTCGTCGCAGACACGATCGCCCGAAACGTGGCAAACCCGATCGAACTGAGAGTCGGCATCATCACAGCGCTCGCAGGAGCGCCGTTCTTCCTGTTCTTACTCATCAGACAGAGGTCGCGCACAGACCTGCTTTAGGAGGCGTGTGCCAGACCACGGAGAATCGAATGCCAACGTTCCCAGACACAGTTAGCAAGTTGAACTGGAAGAACACTGCGCCATTACTAGCAGCGATATTCGCGTTTGTGCTGATTGCCGCATGTTCCAGCGACGACCCCGCAACACCAACGCCACTACCCACGGCAACGATAGCCGCGCCTACAGCAACAGTCGCTGCCCCAACCGCAACTTCTGCGCCTCCGAGCCCGACGCCGGAACCGACCGTTGATCCTGTCTTTGCGCGGTTTGCAGACGTGCCGAACATCGTCGATCCAACCAACTTCGGATGGCCTCGGTCGGTTGACACCAACATCGGCCGAATCGAGATCGCTGCGCAGCCGGAGCGCATCTACAGCCTGTCTCTGGGTCACGCAGAGATCATCGCCGCGCTGCGCGGAGGCGAAGTGCTGGTGGCTACGGCTAGCTTCTTCAAGGATCCTGGCACATCGGCGGCACACGCCGAATTCGCCGGGTCGCCCAATGCGGGAAGTGATCCTGAAGAGATCATCGGGCTCAACCCTCAACTGGTTATCGCATCCGCCTTCACGCCCGCCGCACTCATCGACCAGCTAAACGGAGTCGGCGTGACTGTCATCAGAGCCGACCTCGAAGACTCCGCTCTTGGCAACGTTCCAAACATCCTCTTGCTCGGATACATGCTCGGAGCCGAAGAGAGAGCTGTTGAACTAGCCGACCAGGTGACAAGCAGAGTTGAGATGATCGCCAGCAAGACCGACGGCGTGCAACAGCCCAGAGTGCTCGCCATGTCGCGCTTCTCGGACATCTTCGTAGCCGGGGGCGGCTCAACAGAAGGTGGAATCATCGAGGCGGCAGGCGGCATCAACGTCGCTGCGGAAGATGGCATCTCTGGTCATCAGACAGTTGGAATCGAAGGCATCGCCGCGCTCAGTCCGGAGATCATCCTGCTGACGCAGCCGGAAGAATCGGCACTTGCGTTTGCAGAGGAGTTGTATGCCGACCCCGCGCTCGCCGAGGTTCCCGCGGTGCAAAATCGGATGATCCTCTACGCCGATCCGACGTTCTACACAACCCTTTCGCACTGGAACGTGCGCGGCATCGAGGAGTCCGCAAAGGTCTTCTACCCGGACCTGTTTGGATCCGAAACATTCGCGCCATTCACTCACCCGTAGGCAGAAAAGTTGACCATCACCGAAACAGGCCTCAAAGAGCGCGAAGCGTCGCCCAGCGGCGATGCGCTTGAAGCACGTGACGTGCGGGTCGTTTTCGGTGATGCAACAGTGCTGAACAGCGCCACAGCTTCAGTTCGGCCCGGCGAGATCGTTGGGATCGTCGGGCCGAACGGCAGTGGCAAGACAACGCTGCTACGCGCAATGGCGGGGCTGATTCGGCCAGCATCTGGAGAGGTTCTGCTTGGCAACAGACCGCTGAGCGAGATCTCTCCGCGGCAGAGGGCCAGCATCATCGGATACCTCCCGCAGTCCACCGCCAACCACTCCTTCACAGCCTCGGAGTTCGTGCTGATGGGGCGATATCCGCACATCGGACGCTTCAGCCTGGAGGGAAGGCGAGACAGGGAGCTGGCGGCGGAGGCCATGGAGCGCACGGGAACGATCGAGTTCGCGAGCCGGCGCCTGGAAGAGATGTCAGGCGGAGAGCGTCAGCGGGTCGCGCTGGCGAGGCTCCTGGCGCAGCAGGCCCGATACCTGCTTCTCGACGAGCCGACCTCGAGCCTCGACATGCAGCATCAGCAACTGACAATGGAAACTGCCCGCGAGGAAGCTGACTCAGGCGCGGGCGTTGCGGTTGTGCTGCACGACCTCTCACTGGCGGCAAGACACTGCGATCGTCTCATCCTGATCCACTCAGGCAGCGTCGTTGCAGAGGGAGAGCCGTGGGACGTAATCACAAGGGACAATCTTCGAAGATTCTTCTCTGTCAACGCGGCCGTCGAGCCAGAGCCGATCTCAGGCCGTCCCGGCGTATCGCTGCTGGATGTTGCCGACGATGATGCAGTTAACTCGCCGCTCCGCGTCCATATCGTTT
>JANQIZ010000161.1 GCA_028281895.1 Dehalococcoidia bacterium | reverse complement strand
CGGCGCTCCTGCCGGCTTCACCTTTCCCGCCTCTCCGAATCGGATATCGAACCTGGAGCCTGCACCGAGATCGTGCCTCCGGCTCATCGCCGTCACCTCGGCCACTGATGAGATCGACGGCAGTGCCTCGCCGCGAAAGCCCATGGTCTGGATATCGTCCAGCTCAGAGTCCTCGTCGATCTTGCTCGTGGCGAACCGTTCGAACGCAATATCGAGCTCAGAGTCAACGATCCCGTGGCCGTTGTCCACGACGCGAATCAGTCGCAGGCCGCCGTTCTCGACAGTCACGTCGATCCGCGTTGAGCCAGCATCGATGGAGTTCTCTGCGAGTTCCTTGACGACAGATGCAGGCCGCTCGATCACCTCGCCTGCCGCTATTCGGGAGGCGAGAGCATCGCTTAGCACCTGGATTGGCATGCCTGGTTCTCTGCTGGCGGGGCTTTGGGGTGGCTGAGTTACTGTGCCAATCTTATCCGCGGATGGACCGCTGCATGGGTCGAAATGGCCTACAGGACGCGGATCCTGCGCGTGCCGGCGAGCAGCCAGAGTGTGATGGCGATCAGCGCGATTCCCCCGATGGCGAAGGCCCACTGAATGCCGATCGCCTCGCCGATCGCCGCCATTGGCAGAACGCCGAGCGGCATCAGTCCGAAGTTCATCATGTAGATGCCCATCACCCGGCCTCGATGCTCGGTATCGGTGTGCTCCATGATCAGCGCTGCGTTGAGCGTTCGCCGTCCCGAGTCTCCGATTCCCACGATCACCATGATGGCGATAGCGATGTAGTAGGAGCTGTTGAGTCCGGCGAGGAGGATGGCCAGTCCAGAGATAGCGGTTGTTCCAAGCAACACGTAGCCGCGGTGCTGGCTGTCCTTCAGACCCGCGATGCCGAGTGATCCAACGAGCGCTCCAACTCCAACCATGCTGAGCAGAAGTCCGAGTGATGTGACGTCGCGGTTGAACACCTCTTCGATCTGAACAGGGAGAAGTGTGCGAATCGGCATAGCGAGAATCGTCGTCGCAAGTGCGAGCGCAAGCAGCAAGCTGATAGTGCGGTCTGCCCACGCGTAGCGCAGGCCCTCCTTCACATCTCGCCACATCCTCGCCGCCTGCGCCCTGCCCTGTGCGCCGACAGGCTTAAGGAGACTCGTCAGCAGAACGGCTGCGAAGTTCAGTCCGGTGATGGTGAAGTAGGCCGCTTCCGGTCCTCCAGCGTCGTATATGAACCCCGCCGCAGCTGGCGATGCCAGGGTCATGAGAGACATCCCGCTGGCATTGAGCGCTATCGCGTTTGAGAGCTGGCGCTTCTCGACGAGCATGGGGATGATGGACTGGCGCGCCGGCATGAAGAAAGCGAACAGAACGCCCTGGACTATCGATGCGCCGATGAGATGCCAGACCGTGACAACTTCGCTAACGATCGCCAGCGCGACCAACAGACTCAGCACGCCCATTCCCAGCTGACCAACCTGTATAAGCAGCTTCTTGCTAACACGGTCGGCCACTGCCCCGCCAAACAGTGAGAAGAGCAGGATCGGCGGCGCGAAGCCCGCTCCCGTGATGCCAACCATCAGGGGCGATTTAGTTAGCTCCCATGCAAGGTAGCCGCGGGCGAGCATCTGCATGTTGAGTGCTGCCATGGTGAGCAGCAGGCCGAACCAGAGCAGGCGATACTGCGGGCTTCTGAGCGACTCGAATGTTCTGTGAAGCCAGGACCCTTCGGCTGTTGCTCGTGCGCCACCAGGGCCATCGTTCGCGGTGGTCGTCGAGTCAGCGGATTGGGTGCGCGATGACAGTGATTTCAGCCGATCTGGGAAGCGATGCCGCAGCCGTGGCGAAGGGTTCCCCGGCCGGCAGCGGAATCGCCAGTATATGCCTGCGGTCGTGGAGCGAACGGAACGAGGCGCGCGTATGCTTCACTCCGCAATCAAGACACACCTCTTCTGGAACTCGATATGGCAACTCTCAACGAGCCGACGATCAATGATGTCTTCGCCGCCCGCCGGGTGATATCGCCGCACATCGTGCGGACACCGCTTCGGCGCTACCCAGGACTCTCCGAGCTGCTGGACGCGGATGTCTGGGTGAAGCACGAGAACATGCAGATCATGGGCTCGTTCAAGCCGCGCGGCGGCCTGAACCTGATTGGCGGAAGCAGCTCGGCTGACCGTGCGGCAGGTTTCGTCGCTGCGTCATCGGGAAACCACGGACAGTCGATAGCCATCGCAGCAAAGACGTTCGGATCGAAGGCGACCGTCGTCGTGCCAGAGAACGGCAACCCGGTGAAGATCGCTGCCATGGAGGGGATTGGCGCGGAGGTCATCAAGCACGGCGCCTACTACGACATCTGCGCCGAGTATGCGATGAAGCTGGCCGAGGACACCGGCAGGCGATACGTCCATGCCATCAACGAGCCTGTCCTGTACGCAGGTGTCGGGACATACACTCTCGAGATCCACGAAGACCTTGACGACATCGATCACATCATCGTGCCGGTCGGTGGAGGCAGCGGAGCATGCAGCACCTGCATTGTGAACGATGCGCTATCACCTGAGACACAGGTGATAGGCGTGCAGGCCGCGAATGCTCGTGCGTTGCATGACGCATGGCAGTCAGGCTCGCTTGAGGATCGGCCGATGGAGACTCGTGCTGAGGGTCTTGCGACCGGCAGCGCTCAGAGATTCCCTGTCGACATACTTCGCAAGCGCCTCACACGATTCGAGCTTGTCTCTGATGAGGCGATGGAGGAGGCGATAGTCCTGTTCCTGCGCCACACCCGGAGCCTTGTCGAGCACGCTGGAGCATCGACACTTGCCGCAGCGTTGAAGATCAAGAACGAGCTACGCGGGAAGAGGGTCGTCCTGATCGCCAGTGGCGCGAACGTGACGGTTGAGCAGCTATCCGGGATCCTGTGCCGGGTCTGATGCGCCTTCATTGCCGCTGGTGAGCTGTTCAATCTGCTCTTCAGCGCCTTTGACCGCGAGGTAGTCCTCTTTCAGCAGCCCGTAAGCCCTTTCGAGGTAGAGCCGAGCCAGCTGCTCGGCGTTTGGCGAACGGCTTGCTGCCGCGTCTGCTAGCTGGTCGGTGCGCCGATTCTCAGGCATGAACTTCCCGGCAGCACGGATGCGCAGCTCGCTCTCCTCAGCGGTGGCAGTATCGCCGCCATCGATGGCGAACCGCAGCTTGCCAACAAGGTTTGTCACCTCGTTCAACAGGTCAGGCTCGCTCATAAGGCCGTACAGGAAATCGTCGACCCCGGACTCATCGCCGTTTGCAGGTTCGTCAAGAACCGAAGCAGGTGCCGCAGCGAACGCTTTTGCGTGCTCCTCGTAGAGCGCGTGGTACTCGGAAGTGATGTCGCTTACGACGCCCATGAGCGATGCTGCGTCTTCCAGCCTGTGAGCGCCGCCGTAGATGAGATCGTCGCCACGCTTCTCGGCAAGGCGGCGGGCGTGTTCTATGCTCTCGACTGGTTCTGGCGCGGGTGGGAAGGAGAAGGCCGACATATCGGCGGCCCCCATAGATTCCACCTGTCCTGCCAGGAACGGAGGCACGTACTTGGCGAGATCGACATTGATGGGCAGGACCACGATGTAGCTGGCGCCGATCTTCGCCGGCTCATACAGGTCTGTGAAGTAGACCAGCGCGTGGCCTCGCGGCGAAGCCGGATCACCTGATTCAAACTGAAGGGCCATCTGCGTTCCTGTGCCTTTTGGAGCGAGAGTCGTCACGGGTTTCTAATTACCTGTACGACTGTTCCCACCCACTGCGGTTCTAATATGCTAATGCCTGATTAACAAGCGGGCATACTTCTCGGGATGGGAAACGAGTCACCGGAGAGCCAGGAATCGTCTATCGGAATCTCATAAAGCCGGCACTGTTCG
This sequence comes from Dehalococcoidia bacterium, assembly GCA_028281895.1. Lineage (GTDB taxonomy): Bacteria > Chloroflexota > Dehalococcoidia > Lucifugimonadales > Lucifugimonadaceae > JAJCYX01. The sequence continues at coordinate 813 of JANQIZ010000161.1, read as the reverse complement.
GCCTGGACGCAGAGCGAGCGCACTCGATAGGCGAGCGCATGATGCGCGTTCCGCTGATCTGGTCGGCAGCTTCGATCGGCTCCAGGGCAAGCGCCTCGGAGTTGAGAACCGATATCGCAGGACTGCGATTGCCGACTCCGATTGGAATGGCTGCGGGGTTCGACAAGGAGTGCCGCGTCATCCGACCCCTGCTGCAGATGGGTTTCGGCTTCGCAGCGGCAGGAACGGTCACGCTGGGGCCGCGTCCAGGGAACCCGAAGCCAAGGGTGATTCGGCAGCCGGAGCGCTTCGCAATCTTGAATGCGCTGGGCTTTCCGGGTCCCGGGCTTGAGGTTGCCGAAGAGCGGATAGCCCGCATGCGCTCCGCGAAAGATCGAATGTTCATCAGCATCGCGGGCACTATCGAGGACGAGATCATCGAGTGTCACAGCAGGCTACAGCCGCACGGCGCGGCAATCGAACTGAACATCTCGTCGCCTAACACCGCGGGATTGCGAGTGTTTCACGATCCGGGCCGGCTTCGCATGCTGATCGAGGCGCTCGCGAAGCAGAAGAGCGTGCCACTGTTTGTGAAACTGCAGCCATGGTCACGCGACGATGCGGCGCGGCGCGAGTCGATCCTGCTCGCCGAGACCGCTGTCTCCGCAGGGGCAGATGGCCTTGTCATCGCCAACACGCACCCAGTCGAGCACGAAGGACTCTCATCCAGCCACAGGGGTGGGCTGAGCGGCGCGCCGCTCACAGATCACACCGCACGCATGGTCGCGGAGATCAAGTCGGCCATTGGTGGTGACGGAGAGGTGATCGCATGCG
>JANQIZ010000383.1 GCA_028281895.1 Dehalococcoidia bacterium | reverse complement strand
GACTTACCGTCTTTGATCTTCTCGCGGCTGATCGCCTGCTTCGCCGAGTCGTAGTCGTACGCGACTTCAAGCGGGCCGAAGCAGTACTCGCAAACGTAGATGGGATCTGCCGGGTAGTCGCGGCCGCACTCTTTGCAGCGCAGCCCAAGGACGTGTGGCATTGGAATGGACCTCTCTGAAAGCTGCAACACTTCCGGGGTCCAGCCGGGAGTGACAGCAGCAGTTTCTGACCAAAAACTCGCTGATTCACCGACTACCCGCACGATCCTTTTGGATGATTGGCGATCATAGACCGCACGGGAAGTTGAACTATTACCGATAGTAAGCCGCTGAGGTTAAACCGTCAATTCTCAGGATTCACCATGAGTTTGGGCCGAACTGAGCGGCGCGGCTAATTCGTTCTGAATTCTGATGCCGGATGAACCGAGCTGAACGACTATACCGCCTGCGCCACTCGGGGCTTGCGTCGAAACGGCTGCCCCGACCTGTAGGTGAGGACTCGCCACAACCACTCGAACGGACCGTAGTTGAACCGATCCAGCCACGGCTTCGACCATGCGAGCTGCAGCACCCAGACAGCAAGGACAAATACGAAGACACCAGTGCGACTAACGTCGGTGTCCTCAAGCCCGTAGGTAAGTATCGTCAGCCCGAGTATGGTCTGCGTCAGGTAGTTCGTCAGCGCCATCCTGCCGGCAGCCTGTACCCGGACGTGAAGCCACGTCCTCGTCCGCTGGTTCCACAGGGTGATCAGCCCGAGGAATCCGAGCACAGCCGGGATCGTGCCGATGGTGTTAGGAATGAGGCTGATCATGGCTATCGACGCTGAGAAGTCGTTCGCCACCTGGACGACCACGCCGAGCGCCGCCAGAGGCAAGCCAACCAGTAGTCCCGCGGCTGCCATCTTCCGGTAGAACGCTTTAGAGTGCTCCCCCTGCAGCACGCCGTACCGGTACAGCGCAACTCCGATCAGCATCATGCCGAGCGCCCTTGCAAGCGCGTCGTAGAGCGCGAATAGCTCCAGTTCTTCGGAGTACTCACCGCCGTCGGCAAACCAGAAGCCGCTCAATCCTTCGCCCGACTCCGGTATCGTGTCCTGCGCGATCACTGCGGCAACGGCCGAAGACAGCACGATGATGACACCCAGGACGAGCAGCATCCGGGGGTTCTTGTTTCGCAGCAAGAGCAGAACCGGTGAGCAGATGGCATAGGCCATCAGCACATCGCCTTCCCAGGCGATCATGTGCGCAATGCCGATGAGCAGCAGCAGGAAGTTCCGCCAGAGGCTGAGCAGGTTGGCGCGCTTCCCCTTGGCAGCCGCACGGTCGGCGAACAGCACGATGCTGGCGCCGAACAGGACCGAGAACAGGCCCATCATCTTCTGGTCGAAGATGATCTCGCCCATCACGCCGATCGTCCAGTCGAGCCAGTTCTGCGGACTGGCTTCATCGAGGTTGTAGTAAGCGGCGTTGGGAAGGCCAAAAGCTACGGCGTTCATACCAAGGATGCCGAGCACCGCGAGACCACGTATGGTGTCGAGGTTGGTTATCCGGTCGGACGCTGTGGTGGCCGTGATGCGAGCTTTAGCTTTATCGGCATCGGTAGGCGCTGTCATGGGGCGAAACTATATGCGATTCCCGTCCAGCTCGCAGCCCGCCTGAGTGCCCAGTGCCTGAATGGAGAAAAGTATGGCGACCAGCTTCCAGGTGACCTTTGACTGTGCGAACCCGGCGATGCTGGCGAACTTCTGGGCCGATGCGCTCCACTACCAGCTGCAGCCTCCGCCAGAGGGTTTCGAGTCGTGGGAGCAGTTCGCTGACGCCAACAACATCCCAGAGGAGAAGCGCGGAGATATTGGGGCGATCATTGATCCTGACGGTGGCCCGCGTGTGCTGTTCCTGCGGGTGCCTGAGTCGAAAACGGTTAAGAACCGCGCCCATCTCGACCTGAACGTGAGCGACTGGAGCGGAACGACAGAGTCGCGGCGGCAAGAGGTCGACTCCGAGGTTCAACGCCTGATCGGCCTCGGCGCGTCACGGCTCAACGTCATGGACGAAGGCCGCGACTACTGGGTTGTGATGGCCGACCCTGAGGGCAACGAGTTCTGCGTCCAGTAGGCCGGACTGGAGGACTAACCAGCAGCCTTTGGCAGTCCGAAGCTGAACCGGGCTCCCTGGCCTCTGGGAGACTCTGCCCGAATCCAGCCGCCGTGCAGATCAATAATCCCGCGGACTATTGAGAGCCCAAGGCCAGTGCCCGGCAGGCCATCTGCCATCCGAGTCCTCGACTCATCAGCCCGGAAGAACCTGCTCCAGATCTTTGGCAGATCCTTCTCAGCTATTCCGCTGCCGGTGTCTGAAACCTCGACTCGCACCTCATGGCCTTCGTCCCTTGCCGTCACCGATACCGAGCCGTCGGCAGGCGTGTGCCGGATGGCGTTCTGCAGCAGATTCACCAGCACACGGCGAATGCGCAGGCCGTCGATCACAACCTGTTCCATCTGCTCTTCGACATCGACCGAAAGCGTGAGCCCCTTTTGACGCGCAGATTCCTCGAAAGACCCGACCGTTTCCAGCACGAGATCCTGCAAAGGCGTCCTGCTCCGCTCAAGCGTCAGCGCGCCCGCATCGATCAGTGAAAGCTCAAATAGGTCACTCACAAGGTCCGACAGGTTGTTGATCTCCCGTAGCGAGCGCTCAACGTACTCCTTCTGCTCGGAAGGATCGGACACAACCTCGTCCTTGATCGCCTCAAGCATCGCCCGCGCAGAGGCCAGCGGCGTTCTCAGGTCATGCGAAATGGCGGCAGTCAGCTCCTTGCGGCTCTCCTCAAGCTGCCTCTGCCGCTCGCGCGACTCTTCGAGGTTGGCGGCCATCAGGTTGAACGACCTGGAAACTCTGCCCAGCTCGTCTTCCGATTCGATCGGCACCCGAGCCGCAAGCTCGCCCTCGGCAAGTCTCTCGACTCCTCGCTCAAGCGTTTCAAGTGAGCGGGACAGCCGAGATGCCAGCCTCACGGCGACGTAGAGCGAAATGCCACCGGCAAAGGCCAGGATCGCAACGAGCAGCGGCAGATCGTGATCGGAGTTGACGAACATCAGCGCCGATAGGCCGACGATGTTGATGAAGCCGATGAGCAGGACGAAGACCGATGCAACGACCAGTTTCTGGCGCAGTCGCAATGTGCCTGAAACGATACGGTTCCGCAGCAGCAGCTCTGTGGCAGCGAGTGAGATCAGCGAACCGGCGACGAGATAGAGCGCCAGGTCAAGAGATTCCGATCCGCTCGGGCTTAGCAAAACATATGTCAGGAGCATGCCCGCGGCGATGCTGCCGAGCAATGCGAGCCCGTCAGTCGACCTTGGGATTCGTTTGATCAAGCTGGCCATCGTCTCGTCACTCTCTATCGAAGCGGTATCCGGCGCCCCAGACGGTCTTGATGTGAACCGGATGCTCCGGATCCCCTTCCATCTTCGCTCTCAGCCGACGCACATGAACTGTCACAGTGCTCGTGTCGCCCGGCACCGCGTACTCCCAGACTTTTTCCAGCAGTTCCTCACGACTGAACACCGTTCCGGGGTTGGAGGCAAGGAAGTGCAGCAGGTCGAACTCTTTCTGCGTCAGCATCACCGGCTCGCCAGAGCGCGTGACCTCTCGCTTTCTGGCAGCGATCTTAAGATCGCCGAAACTGAGCGAAGGCGCGTTAGAACCCATTGTGCCCTCTGAACGGCGGATCACAGCATGCCCACGTGCGACCAGTTCGGCCGGACTGAAGGGCTTTGCCAGGTAGTCGTCAGCGCCGAGACCGAGGCCCAGCACGATATCGTTCTCCTGGCCGCGTGCGGTCAGCATGATGATCGGAGTG
>JANQIZ010000352.1 GCA_028281895.1 Dehalococcoidia bacterium | reverse complement strand
GGATGTGCCGGAACATGATCCGGAAGTCGGAAGACCCGGCGACACGCGCAGCGAGTATGTAGTCACGCGATTTGAGCGTTAAGACCTCTGCGCGCACGTTCCTCACTAAGCCGACCCACGTCAGCATCACCAGCAGGACGATCATGATGATGATCCCCTGTCCAACGGTGACAGCGACAACGAGCGCGACCAACAGGAACGGAAGCGCGTTCCATATGTCAACAAAACGCGTTAACAGCTCATCGAAGAGGCCGCCGTAGTAGCCGGATGCGATGCCTGCCCATGCGCCGAGAATGACGCCGCTCACCATCGAGACAGCAGCGACCATCAGCGAGACGCGTGCGCCGAACACGAACCGGCTGAAGACATCCCGGCCAAACTCGTCGGCCCCCAGGAAGAAACGGCTCTCCAGTCGCATCCCCAGGTTGTCCGTCTCATACCACTCGTCATACCAGAACGGCCTCGCGAAGCTGCTCAGCAGCTCCTGGTCATTCGGGTCGTGCGGCGCGATCAACGGAGCGAAGACGGCCATTACCAGCAAGCTGGTGAGCACGAAGACCGGGATCACAGGCCAGCGTCTGAGGAAATCCCAGGTGCCAAGAATCCAGCGCAGGACGAAGATATCGGCAATGCCGCCGCGTGACCGTCCGATACTCGTATCGCCAAAGGTTGTACTTGCCATTACGAGTACCTGATCCGTGGATCGACGATTGTGTACAGGACGTCAGCTACAAAGCTCATGCCAACGTAGAGCAGCGTGAACAGGAAAACTGTTCCGGTGATGATCGTGAAGTCGTTCTGATTCACCGCTTCAACCGAGATTCTTCCGATGCCAGGCCAGGCAAAGATGATCTCGACAAGAACAGCGCCGTCCATGAAGCCCGCCAGCAGCAGAGCGGCGATGGTGAGCGGCTGAATAAGGGCGTTGCGGAAGGCGTGTTTCCAGACGACCATTCTTGAGCTAACGCCCTTGGCGCGCGCCAGCTTGATGTACTCAGAGTCCATCACCTCCAGCATGGCTGAACGCGTGATGCGTAAATAGCCCGCCATCGGCGCCCAGCCAAGCACCAGCGTGGGCAGTATGTAGTGCTTGGCCTGCTCTATGAATGGCTCGCCCTGCCCTCTTCCAAAGATCGGAAGCCATTCAAGCCAGACTCCGAATATCCAGATGCCGACAAGGCCTATCCAGAACGGTGGTAACGATTGGCCAAATAACGCCAGTCCGCGCGCTAAGTAGTCCCAGATAGTCCCGCGCTTTAAGGCCGATAAGATGCCTAACGGGATGCCGGTGAACGTTCCGAAAATCCACGCGGCCAGCGCTAACTGGATAGTCGCTCCCCAGCGCTCTGTGAGCGTCTTGAACACGGGCCGCTGCGTCTGGACGCTCCTGCCGAAGTCGCCCTGCAGCACATTGCCCAGCCACGAGAAGTACTGCACCACCAGCGGTCTGTCGAGACCCCACTTCTCCCTCAGCGCCTCGATCGTCTCAGGCGCTATGAAACCGCTGTCAGCCTGGATGAACAGGTTGATCGGGTCTTCCTTGGCGTGAGCCAGCGAGAAGACCAGGATCGTCGCCCCGATCAGGGAGAGGAATGCGAAGAAGAGTCTTTTGGTTAGATAGCCAGCCACAAGCTCAGTCCTGGAGACGCGGTTTTGCGGACGGATGTTACACAGGTGCCCCGGCCCTGCACGGAGGGCCGGGGCACCTTAAGGTCGATCAATGTGTCGAGGTCTCTACCTCGGCACTATGAACTCCGGGTGGTGAATCTGCGCTTCTCGAACTGAGAGCGGCATGTTCCACGAAGCTATCTTGTTCGGGTTGGCAATCGCCACCTGCGGAACAGCGATCGTTGCGATCGCGGGGTTCCACTCGTGGAGCCAGTCCGTGTGAGCGTTCCTGATGTTGATGCGCTCGGCCTTGTCAGGCTCAGCACTCATCGCATCGAAGAAGGCACACATCTCGGCCATCTCGATTCCAATGTTGAATGCGCCACGTCCACGTGAGCACTCAGCGTTACCCATCACAGGCCAGTCCCAGGGCGCCTGTGGGCTTTCAGCACCGGCAGAGTGAATCCACGGAGCGGTGTTGGAGCGGCCAATCAGACCAGGCCTGTAGGTCTGGTACTGGGCCTTCCAATCCTGCATGTCGATTCCAATCTCCCGCCACATGCCCACAACAGCCGTGCCGATCTCTTCGTCACCTCGTCCGAGGCGAATGAAGAACGGCATCTCGAACCGGATTCCACTTCCGTCCTTCTCGAACCCGGCTTCATCCAGCAGACGCTCAGCGAGAGCCACGTCGTACGGGACTTCCCACTTGGACTGCCAGTTAGGGTTGTTGAAGTCTGTGCCGTAGACGTATCCAGGCCAGCCTGCGCCACCGGTCAGAACCTGAGCAATCAGCTCACGGTCGATCGCGTGTGAGAGCGCCAGCCGCACCTTCTTGGATCGCTCCATCGAGTCCGGGTCGGACGGGTTGCCGATCCACGGAGCATCGCGGTACGTGCCAGGGTTGAAGTTACTGGGTAGCGGATCGCCAGTGTCGTAGTGGTTCGACTCCCAGTAGTTACCGGTGAACGAGATCGTGTGGAAGCTGCCCGCGCCTGCGTCCAGCGTCACGAACCCATCCCTCGTCAACTGGCCAACGTTCCGAAGGTTGATCGGTCCGGCCATGATGTCGACCGCACCGGTCTTCAGGGCCGCTTCCGCAACAGCAACGTCAGGGATGGCCCTGTACGTCAGGCTGTCGACCATCGGCGTCTGCCGGTGGTGCGGCTTAACCGCATCAAGCTCAAGGATGTCGTCACGTGAGAAGTTCCGGACCATGAACGGGCCGGTGCCGATCACGTTGTCACGCACCCAGTCTTCGCCGTTCTGGTCAAACGCAGTCTTGGACGTGATGCTCAGGCCCAGGCCAGACTGACCAAACAGGAACGTGTCCCAGCGAACGTCGAAGTTGTTAATGGTGAACTTGACGTTGCGGTCGTCCACCTTCTCGACAAGGTTGTTTCCAAGGAAGCCAACCCAGTTGGAACCACCGTCGGTCGCGCTCGTGGCGTTCACACCGGGGTTTCCATTGTTGTAAGACCACACAACGTCGTCAGCTGAGAGGTTTCCGAACCCGCCGTGGAACGGCACGTTCTCCTTCAGCGTGAACGTAATGCTCGAAAGGTCGTTCGCCAGGTCCCAGCCGGTGATCACCTGGTTGACAGAGCTTCCACCCTCATCCGTCAGGAAGAACTTCTCAGTCACGCTTTGCGACAGGAACTTGCCTTCCTGGTCGCCTGGCATGCCACTGCCGCGAAGCTCAAGTCCGGTACGTATCACTACGTTCCCGGCCGATGAGTCTGGCGTCGGAGCGTTGCCGGAGCCAGGTCCCGCAGTTGGAATCGGCAGTCCGAAGAACGTGGCCGGAGTTGGCGTCGGCGTCGCTTCAACGACGACGGTGCGCTCAGCGATCACTGTTCTCTCAGCGATGACGGTCTCGGGAACAACCACCGTGACCTCAACCTCCGCGCCCGGAACCTCGACTTCGACCGTCTCACGGACGACGACTGTCTCTCGGATCACTTCCGGGTCGGAGCTGCCGCAGGCTGCGGCTAACGCGCCACCCACTATCACAGTGAGCAACACGAGGTGCCGCCACCTCGGTCTAAGTAAATTCATCTATAACCTCCTGTGGAGTGGCAGTGCAGTGGCGATGAATGGGAGGAGCCTGGCGGCACGCTTGCAAAACGACCGCATTTCGACCCGATTTGCCGCTGCTACAGCGGCGGCAGCCTATTACACGCACAGTTGGGTGTCAATCACGAGCGAACTGGTTGAAAAGCAAGCATGGGCGACTGTTTTCGTAACTATTTCGACACTGCCATGACGGACTGCGCACAGGCCATGTGATCAGTTGCGCCAGCTGCGAGGCGCGGCGAGGCTGAAGGCGAACGCCAGCACGTTCGCGCCAATAACGGCCCCGATGATGGTGGATTGCGTAATCTCTCTGACACGGATGTAGAGGTCGGAATTGCCTGTGAAGGCATCGGACCAGTAGAAGGCTGTGTAGCCCGCGATCATGGCTCCGCAGAACGCAGAGCCGATCAACAGGCCTGATCTCGGCCAGTCCAGCATCACGTTGAACCAGACGGCGGCGACACCGGTGGATGCGCCACCTGCGATCAGCACTATCCGTGCGAGCAGAGGCAGAAAGTCTCCATCACCGATCGGCGGGACCAGCAGGCTCCCGGCTATCGTTCCGAGGAACGCGCCGATGTATCCGGTTATCAGGCTGACGATGGCCCGGGCTGCCAGCGATGTGACGAATTCCAAGCGATATCTTTCGTTGATCTGAGCGAGTAGAACAGGCGTCGGAGGAGTCTTCAGTTCACTCCTGCCCGTGGCGATGACCGATCGCCTGGAGCACGGCGTTGATGTATCCGTAGCAGTATGCGAAGCCAACCCGGCGCGCCTGCTCGCCCGCCATCCCGGGAACATGGTCTGGCATCAGCATGTACCGGTATCCAATCTCGTCGTACACCCTGGCTGCGGCAATCATGTCAATATCACCCTCATCAGGGAAGACCTCGACAAAGTCCAGGAAGCCGCCTTTTATGTTGCGAAAGTGGACGTTGAAGATCTTGTCCCTGCTGCCAAAGTAGCGGATAACGTCGAATATCTCCTCTCCCGGAGACTCGAGCATCTCGGAAACGGTTCCCTGGCAGAAGTTCAAGCCGTGATAGGGACTCTCGTGCATCCCGATGAATCGCTTGAGCCCTTCAACTGTCCCGAGCACGCGTGCGACGCCTCGGTAGGTCCTGTCACCAATTCCAGGATCTTGCGGATGACATGCGAGTTGCACCTTGCTGGCCTCTGCCACAGGGACGACTCGCCCCAGAAAGTTATCTATCCGCTCCCACATCGTGCCGGCATCCGCAGCGCCGCCCTCGAACTCTCCCAGGGACTGGTCCAGCTTTGAATACTCGAACGATGAGAGACGAGCATTGCCTCGACCGTACCTCGATTCTGTTCGCATATGCCCGAGAATCGTGATGTTGTAGCGCAGCGCACGCACGCCGGCCGCGCCTGCCTCTTCTATCAAATGGCAGATCTGGTCGATCTCTCGATCGCGCTCGTCAGAAGGACCAAGGAATACATGCTTCACATCGTTGTCGAACGCGCTGCGTGAGCCGAGCGGCGTCAACGACATGTCAAGCTCAATGCCATAGGCAGCCAACTTGTCCCGCTGCTGCTCGAACGCTACTCGATCCCATCCAGTCCATGGGCCGGGTGGATCTGACGAGATGTGATTGACACCCAGCTGCGCCAGCACACGCAGCTCATCGTCGTTGTCAGGCTGCCCTTGCGTTCCTAAGTACATAGCTCATTGGAGTAGATATAGATGGACGGATCAGCCGTCCACGGCCCTCAATCACTCAGACAGAGTTTGGCGATTATAGGACCGTTGCCCTGAATCGTTTCTGAAACGATATGCCGAGTTCAGTGGACAGGCCAGCCTCAATGAGACAGCCGCGTAGTCGTCTGCAAGAAGAGTAAAAGAACGTGTGACGAGTGCTATGCTCGCCGAGTTGTGGCAATACTGAAATCGAAGGCTGTGCTGGGTTGCAGCGCCGGAATCGCCGCTGCATTTCTCGCCGCCTGCTCCAGTTCGCCTGGACCGGAAACTCCCCGGAACGCTTCGCCAACTCCAGAGCCTCACCTCTGTGGAGGCAGTGGAGAGCGAATCGAATCTGAACCCGTGATCTGGGTCAACAGCGAACGCGACACCTATCTCTGGATCGGTCCTGATGGAACCGATACCGTTGTCACCACGAACGAGATACTCGAGTCTTTCGAACCACTTTCATCTGCCGATCCAGATGTACTCGTTCCGACGACACTGGAGATGCCGCGCTGGGTACAGCCAGAGGTGAGCCACGACCGCCGGCACTCAGCGGTTGTACTCAACAGAAAGGACCGCGTGGAGACGGCCGAAGGGCGCTCAACTGTGCTATCCAGCTGGCTGGTCGTGATTTCAGCGCACGGTGAAAGCGCCGCAGGGGTGTTCGAGGTTCCGTTTGAGGGAACTCAGCCGCTGGTCCTGACGGAATGGCTGCAAGAATCCGGCTG
>JANQIZ010000350.1 GCA_028281895.1 Dehalococcoidia bacterium | reverse complement strand
AAGCCGGCAAAGCCTGCCTGGCTGACCGAGCTGCAGCAGCAGGATCCCGGACGATTCGGCGTTCCCGATACCTCGCCTGCGGACGCTCTGCTGAAGATGCTCGCATCGCCGAACATCGCGTCAAAGCGGCCTGTGTTCAGGCAGTACGACCATCATGTCCAGACCAACACTACAGTCGAACCGGGTGGCGATGCCGCTGTGCTCAGGCTCAAGGGCACATCGCGCGGGATCGCAGTCAGCACCGACTGCAATGGGCGTCTCTGCTACCTGGACCCGCGGCTCGGGGCGCAGGCAGCCGTGGCCGAAGCCTGCCGCAATCTCGCTTGCGTAGGCGCTGAGCCACTGGCGCTGACAGACGGACTCAACTTCGGCGACCCGGAGACCGAGTCTGTCCAGTATCAGCTCAACGAAGCCATCGAAGGCATCCGCACCGCTGCTAAACGCTTCGGCATACCCGTCGTCAGCGGAAACGCCAGTCTCTACAACGAGTCGGCAGGAACAGCTATCTACCCGACACCGATCATCGGCGCGCTCGGCCTGCTCGAAGATGTGTCACAGCACTCGACGATCGGATTCAAGTCATCTGGCGATGTGATCATGCTGCTGGGATCAGAAAAGGTCTGGCCAGATACTCAGAGCCTGGCGGGCAGCGAGTTCAATGCGGTGTTTCATGGTGATGCAAGCGGTCAGACAGAACTCGACCTCGATCTTGAGGCCAGAGTTCAGGAGCTGTGCCGGCGGGCAATACGACTGGGCTACGTGCAGTCTGCACACGACTGCTCAGAAGGCGGACTTGCCACCGCAATTGCCGAATCCGCCATCACTGGCAAGATCGGCGCCAGCATTAAGGCGGCTCTGCCGGACCGATGGGACGCGGCCCTGTTCGGAGAGTCGCAGTCGAGAATCGTCATCAGCGCCAAAGAAAAGGATGCTGAGGCGATCAACGCGCTCGCCCGGGAACTCAACGTTCCGATCACCCGGCTCGGCTCCGTTGGCGGAGACGAGATCAGGTTCGGTGATGTCGCCATCGCTCTTGAAGCCGCATCTGACGCATGGGAGCACGGACTGGAGAGGGCGACCAGCCGATAGCGCCTTCTGGGACCAGCCGCTTTCTGGCCAGTGTCTCAGCAATGCGCCCGGACCGAGCCATGACCAGCCTCACCACGATCAACGAACTGGCAGAGCGCTACGAGCTCTTGCTGTTCGACTCGTATGGCGTGCTGGTCAATGAGTCGAGTGGCCTGCCCAACGCGAAAGAGCTGATCGAGTGGCTGGAGTCGACAGACAAGAACTACCTGATCGTCACGAATGACGCATCCCGCTCCATACCGTCACGAGCTGCGAAGTTCGTGGAACAGGGAGTGCCGGTGCCCGCAGAGCGAATCATCAACTCTGGCAGCCTTATCCCTCGCTACTACCGCGAAAACGATCTCGCAGGCACACCAACCGCTGTCTTTGGCAGCATGAACGCCGTCGCCTACGTTGAACAGGGTGAAGGAGTGTCGGTTCCGCTCGATCAGATGGCACGGGCAAGCGTATTCGTGCTTGCAGACGATTCGGGCTTCGACTGGCGTTCCCGAATGAACGAACTCATCAGCGTGCTGAACAGGAAGGTTCTCGACGGCCAGCCATTCACACTGCTTCTGCCGAACCCGGACATCGTCTATCCGAGCGGTGAGCGCGCCTACTCTTTCGCTGCTGCTTCGCTGGCGGAGATCATCGAGACGGCTCTCGACCGTCTGTTCGGCGAGCGGCCTGAGCATCGGTTCATTCGTCTTGGCAAGCCCTATTTACCAATCTTCGAAGAGGCGTTCAGGCGCGCTGGCATATCTAAGGCTCCCGATGCTGCGGTGATGATTGGCGATCAGTTGGAGACCGATATCGCAGGCGCGGTTTCATACGGCATTCCATCGGCCATAGTGACTTCGGGGATCAGCAGGTTCCAGTCGGCCGAGGAGTACAGTGCACTGCCCGAGTCAATACGTCCCGACTACCTGCTGCCGAGTCTCGATCTTGGCTGAATAGCTTTATGGCGGACTGATGCCTGTCATACGCCCTGAAAATGAACCGGGCGTGCTCCTGTAGAATGGGCTGAGTAGCAATCAGAGAGCGAGCGCGAGTTTCAGGCTCGCGTTTTCGCGTACGGGGTGAACTGCGATGCCAAGATATGACTACAAGTGCGAGGCCAGCGGCCACGTGTTTGAGGTCACTCAGGGATTCAATGACGACCCTGTCGCCTTTTGCCCTGAGGATGGCAGCAAGGCTGAGCGGCAGCTCTCAATCCCACACGTGATCTACAAGGGCTCCGGCTTCTATACGACGGACTACAAGAACAGCGGCTCGAACGGATCGTCCAGCAGCAGTTCGAGTTCCAGTTCATCAAGCAGCGCTAAATCCGAGAGCAAGTCGGACAGCAGCAGCTCATCCAAGACCAAGTCTTCACCCTCCAAAGACTAGCTAGAGCGGCGACTCCCGTTTCCTGATCACGACCGGCTGTTATCTCAACCGTGGGATGACACCGCACTTCTCCCTCCCTAGTCAGGGAGGGAGTCAGAGGGTGGGTCGAGTTCGTCATGCTGAACTTGTTTCAGCATCTCCCGATGACCGGTTCCAGGGGATTCCGGATCAAGTCCGGAATGACGAATCGAAACGGCCTGTCACCCTGGAACGCCACCTCTTGTCATCCCGAGCGAAGCCGAGTGATCTGACAGTACTCCCACGGTCACCGAGAGATTCTGAATCAAGTTCAGAATGACAGGCATCCCACCCACTCCCTGACCCTCTCCCTTCAAGGGAGAGGGAATTGCATCCTCCCTCCCATATTGGGAGGGAGTTAAAGGGAGGGTTATTCGTCTTGAGAGATCAACTGTTCCATGGAAGCACGACCGACCCTCACCCCAACCCTCTCCCGATCCGGGAGAGGGAGTAGACGCTGCGCACCCTCCCCCAGACGAGTACCAATCGTGGGCGCGGGTTAGAGTAAGAGCCGCTCTACTCTTAATCGCCACCGGAAGCCGCATCTTTGAAAGCAGTCATCCAGCGCGTCAACAGCGCCTCAGTTGAAGTCGACGGCACAATCAGCGGAAGCATCGAGCGCGGCCTCATGCTCCTCATCGGCATCACCCACGAAGACACCGCAGACGACATCTCGTACCTGGTAGAGAAAACCGTAAACATGCGGATCTTCCCGGCGGAGGACGGTGATTCAGGCTTCGATCGGTCGGTCATCGACATCGGCGGTGCACTGCTTCTCGTCAGCCAGTTCACCCTCTACGCTTCGACTCGCAAAGGCCGAAGGCCAGGCTTCACAGACGCTGCCCCGCCAGAAGTTTCGGAGCCGATGTTTCAGCAGCTCATCGAAGCGTTCCAGTCCACTGGAGTGCCGGTAGAGACGGGCATCTTCGGGGCCATGATGAGCGTGAAGCTGGAGAACTCTGGACCCGTCACGATACTTCTCGACACCGCTGAGAGAAACGCGCCCAGACGCGGGTAACCGGAGCACTTCGCAACTGGAGTTTGGCAAACCTGTACGCCAAATTGACCAGAAATCGTGATCGGCTGCTGCGACTTCAAGAGGTACAATGGATCACATGCAACGGGGACGCGTGGTTTCGACAGGGAATTCACCGGTCGGTTGCGAGCCGTGGCGCTGACCCACGTAAAAAGCGGCAAAAGAATAACTGGCGAACGTGAAGTCGCCCTCGCTGCTTAATTAGCTAGCGACGTTCTCCCCCGTCCCAGCCTGGCGGGCGGGGGTATGAGCGCTGAAATGCCGGGCTGCTGTGACCGCATGGCGGTGGCCGTCACCTAAGAACATCCGCCTGGCCGTGGAGCCTGACCCGCCGGTGAGGCTGGCCCCGCGGCGAGAATCGATCACCGGATACGCTCGTAGACGCCCTCACGGAAACCTCTCTGGACGGGGAGTTCGACTCTCCCCCGTCTCCACCAGTAACCATGTGCTGGTTTTCAGAGCCATTCCAGCTTGTCTGGGATGGCTCTATTCGCATAAGGGACATGCCAGATCCGGCCCTTGGTCGCATCGATCTGCAATCTCGCCTCCTAACTACAGGTCCGGGAGACGGGCCAGAGTAGGAGTTCAACGAGTCCACGTTCAACCCGTTCATCGAGGGTTTTCTAATTAGGCTAAACGGGTCAACTCCGGTCAAGTTGACCAAAAGTTGACTGCCCGAGAAGAAAGTGAATCCACAGGAAGCGTGTGTGTAATGACGGCCTGCTTCCCGGAGGCATTAACTGCCGAGTCAGAGGGTCTTGGTGAGAGCTAATCGCTAACTAGACCGAAATTGGTCTCAGCATGTTGAGCAGAGTCCCGTACTGATGCACCCTTGAGATCAGAGTTCTCCGTCTAGCAACAGTGCTGCCCGCGATGCCTCGCTCCGATTTCTGACACCAAGTTTCTTGTATATCGAAACAAGCCTGTTCTTCACAGTCCCGGAAGCCAGTCTGAAATGTTCCGCGATTTCGTCGTTAGTCGCTCCATGCGAGAGAAGCCTGAGAATCTGCGTTTCACGGTCGGAAAGGCCGTATGTCTCGATAGCTCCGGGTTGGACGCCAACAGCATGCGTTCCATTGCCAAACGCAGGAACTGCAGCGCGTTCGGGTTCGTCCAGAACTGCCGCTGCCAGGATCTGTGCGCATACCCTGACTACCGATCGAAGTTCATGGTGAGCATGAAGACCGCTCGTATCCGGGTCGAATACGGCAGAGACCTCCACTATGTGTGTGTCGCGCAGCGGAGAAACCACTCGTAAAGTCTCTGGGCTGGAAGAACGTACGCGGCGGTAGTTGGAGCGCTTGGCTGTGCGCTCCCTACTGAAAGAGGCTGTCTCGGTGACACGGTGAGTGATCTCAATCCTGTACTCCGTAGCGCCGAGCGAATCAAGTAAGAAGTCTTCGAATACCGAAAGCTTCTGGCGAAAGGTGGACGCGTCACACAGGCCATCGACAGCGTGCTGTAATACTGTCGCCACGTGCTGCTGCCGGTCCCAGAAGCGAGAGGTTTGATGAAGTCGCAGAAAGGCGCTGGCGATCGGGCCGGCCGAGTTGATCTCTTGAACCCGTTCCAACATGCTGGGCGTGCAATCAGACATACCGAAAAAGATAGCCCCAACACGGTTCGTGTCGGCAGTTAGCGGGATCAGGCACAACTCCTTGAAAACTGGAGATTCGCTAACCATCCTTCTCAGGCCGGCGCCTGGCTCGGAGACAGGAACCGACTTGTGCTCACACGCAAGGATTACCGCATCGCTAGTAAGCCGCCCGTTGTTCACCAACTCAGTGGCCCGATCCAGTATGAGACTGCCGCCATCCTCGCTACTGTCGATATGAGCGATCGGCACGTAGCGGTCGAAGTACCTGTCAAACGAAAAAAGTGCGCCAAAGACAAGGGCCGTTCTGGCCGAGAACACAGAGTAGAAGGAGTTGAAGAAGGTTGACGGATCCTGCCTGTCATTCAGCAGGCGCAGCAGGTGTTCCAGGTTCGTCTGGTGCTCAGTAGCGCGCTGAACTTCTTCCCGCAAACTGTGCTGATTTAAGTACGGAGCGATTATGCGGCTGATGTGTTCCGCCGCCAGTGATTCGTCGGGGCCAAAAGCGTTAGCTTCGTGAGACCGGAACGTGATAGCTCCAATGATCTGGCCACTGTTGACTATTCGCATCCCCAGCCCTGACCTCCATACATCGCCGGAAGTCTTGCAAATAGACGCGTCCGCCCCCTCTAGCTTATGAGATATCACCGGGGTGCTCGACAGCACAGCCTTGCCGGTCAGGGTGTTGTCCAGCCTACGGACCGGACCTATATCCCAATCGGCAATGAAATCGCCAGATATATGCAGCGGGGTGAATAGGCCACGCGGCACATCTACCGACGCGATCATGATGCGGTCGAACTCCAACAATTGCCGCAACACGAGTGCGACCTCATCCCACACTTGTGAAGTTGCCGAACTCTCCAGCAAAAGGCGTTCTAGCCGCCCATATACGCCGGTAGACGTGCTCGACTGGATCCGCCGCGTCTGTGTCACGAGATGCCACAGTCTTTCCCGAACGCGTTATCGCGTCCGTGTTCGGCACCTTGGGTACCGGACCAAAAGGGTTTCGCCCTTAATATCACGGAAGCCGACCACAAACAAGAACCGCCGATCTACAGAGGCCGCTCGGGCTCGTCGTACGGCGGTATCTGCCAGGTTGGCTTCCTAACAGGGGCTACGGGGGCGATTCGCTCAATTAAGACGTCCCGCACATCCGTTGCAGTCTGCCGGAATGTGACAAAGGTCACGCATGGCTGTGACTTTCGTTACCTTGCCGCCGCTACGCCGCTTACAGCAAATTCCGCCCAAGTAACGCTCGGCAATCAGAAATCGGCTCGTATGCACATAACTAAGTTGCAAGTCCGCGGGTGGGTTTCTGTTCGCTATTTCAGGGCGGCTAATGCCGCTCCGCTTCAGCGGGGCTGACAACGGAGAAAAATATCATGCGATTCTTGGACCTACGGTCACGCGTCGCCTTGTTGTTGCTAACCGCAACAGCAGTGGTGGCGGTTGCCTGTGGTGGCGAAACCATTGTCAAAGAGACCGTGCTTGTTCCTGGTGCGGAAGTGACGGTGGTCGTCCCAGGCGACACGGTAGAGGTGGTCGTAACTGCGACTCCGCTTCTTCCACCGACAGCGACACCGTTGCCGGCCGCTAAACAAGCTCCGCCATCGAAGAACCCTACAGGCGAGTTGGTCTGGGCTATCCAGGACAATCAGTCAAACTGGGGTGGCTACAACTCGGCAAACCTTTGCTGTGGCGCCAAGATGATGAGCGTAGTTGAAACCCTGTTTAAGCCAACTCACGAAGGCGGACCGGCCACAGCACTGCTGGCTGAATCATGGCAGCTCGATACTGCCTCCCCGCCCAAGTACGTTGATGTGACACTGCGCTCCGGCGTCGAGTTCCATGGCGGATTCGGTGAATTGACAGCAGACGACCTCGTCTGGTCTGTTAATGACACCAACCCCAATCTCTCTACAGAGTTGGGTGCTGGTCAGCCGAGTGTCACGGACGGCTCCGGAACGTGGGCTGGATTCCTCGGTGCAAACCCGGCAGAGAAGACCGGAACCTATACGGCACGGATCAACTGGGAATCGTTTGACCCACGCTGGGACACATGGTTCTTTGGTCAGGATGGTCTCGGTGCAGGCATCGTCAGCAAGAACGCCTTTGACCAGAACGGTAAAGACTGGAACCTGGACCATGTTGTGGGAACCGGGCCTTACGAACTGACGACCTGGACTCGCGGTGAGCGCACAGTCTATTCGGCTCTCCAGTCACACTGGAGAAAAGTCGCTGAAGTTCAAGAGATCACCCGGCTAACCGTTCCAGACGAGACGGTGCGCCTGGCGATGCTCGAAACGGGCGAAGCCGACATCGCAGAAGTGGGACTTTCAAACATCCCACAGGCCCAGCGAGTGGGTATGGTTACCGCAGGTTCGGGAACTGCGCGCATGGTGAGCGTCATGTTTGCCGGGAACCTTTGGGAGACCACGCACCCGACAACAGGTGACGATCTAGAGATTGTCACCTACAACAACGACCTGGCCTGGCTAGGCAACCCACACAGCCCGGACGACAGCAACAACCCGCCAGGCATGGACGACATGGAACAGGCTCGTCTTGTCAGGACAGCGCTGTCCATGGCTATTGACCGTGAACTGATCAACGAAGCGGTGCTGAACGGTCTGGGATGGCCTGTTCACATCCCGTACTTCGACATCAACAACGATAACTGGCAGGGCAAGTGGGAGGTTCCGTTCGATCCTGACGGCGCTGAAGCCTTGCTTGACCAGGCAGGATTCCCACGGAACTCGTCGGGCACTCGGTTCACCATTCCGATGTTTGCCTGGCCCATTGGCCACTTCTTCGCTGACATTGGAGATGCGGTTTCGATCCAGTGGGAAGACATCGGGGTGAAAGTGGATGTGCTCCACTACGAGTACCCGGTTTTCAGGCCAACACTAGTCGGCAGGTCGGCAACTCAGGCCTGGACCGATACCGGACCCCTGGAAGCCTTTTCGAGCACCCCATGGGACTGGCCTCGTGGAATTCAGATGAGCGCACTTGCCCGAGGCGGCAAGAGCCATGGGCTTGAAAACCCGACCGCAACAGCTAACTACCTCAACGTTTCGGCCGAGTCAGACCTCGAAGCACGGATAGCACTGAACAACCAGTTCGCTGACTTCCTTCGAGAATGGGTCCCCGGTATGGGAGTGGTTGCAGCTCCCAGTCTGATTGCGTACAACCCCAACTCCATTGCTGAATGGGACATGGAGCTTGGGCTACGCCAGGCAACCAACTCGCCAGAGAACATAACCATCAGGTAGTCAGCACCCTCCTCTGATACGGTCGGCTCCGAGCACCGTGCGTTCTCGGAGCCGGTCGTGTTGGGGGGTCTTGTGGACGTTAAATGAAGACGTTTGTTATTCGCCGTGGCATCTTCGCAATACTGACGTTGTGGGGCATCACCGTAGTCGTTTTTGGGCTTTCAAGACTAGGCCCAGACCCTCTGCTCATATATGTCCGAGATGACTCATACGGGATAAATGAAGAGACTATCCAGCAGTTGCGTGAACAGTGGGGTCTGGACCGGCCGGTCCATATCCAGTACCTGACGTGGGTCCGCGCATTAGCCAGAGGCGACTTCGGACGGAGTATCGCCTCTCAGCGTGATGTCCTGACGATCATTGGCGAGCGCCTGCCCAACACACTTCAGTTAGCGGCGGTTGCCTGGATACTGGCTGTCTTTCCTGGAATCATGCTGGGCGTGCTATCAGCGGTGGGACGAGGTTCCATCTGGGATTACTTTGCCAGAACGATCGCGCTGATCGGACAGGCTACGCCTGCGTTCTGGCTGGCGATCCTGATGATATTCGTATTCGCGGTGAGGCTGGATTGGTTGCCATCGGCATCCAAAGCCACTGCAGACGAACTGTTTACAACTCAGCTTTCACATTTCGTATTACCAGCAATCGTGCTTGCAATTGATCCGTGGGCGAGTTATTTGCGGCTGACGCGGTCTTCGATGCTCGAGATCCTCGACTCTGAGTTCATAAAACTGGCGCGTGCAAAAGGAGTGTCTGGACGGGCGATTATCTGGAAGCATGCTTTGCGAAACGCTTTGATCCAGCCTTTGACTATATCGGCGCTGGTTCTGGCGTCATTCATTACCGGGGCCGTGTTTGTGGAGGCTGTGTTTGCGTGGCCGGGAATTGGCCGGCTCGCCGTCCAGGCATCACTGGACAATGATTTCCAGGTTCTCGCTGGTGTAGTTCTCATCTTTGGCGTGGCCTACGTCGCATTGAATTTTTTGGCGGATGTTGCATATGCAGTTGTCGACCCAAGAATCCGATACAGCTGAACTCTCTCACGAAGAAGAACAGCGATCGCGAGCGAGCCGCATCTTAGGCGCGCCAGCGGCCGCGTTTCAGTTCACCAAACGCTGGCCAGTTATTCCGGCAGTAGTGCTGTCCCTGATCGTATTCGGCGCCGTATTCGCTCCCGTAATAGCACCGTTCGAACCTCAGAAAGGTGACTTGCGTGCGCGGAATCTCCCTCCTGTCTGGCTAGAAGGCGGTGAAGCGACACATCTACTTGGAACAGACAACCTGGGCCGTGATATCTACAGTCGCCTGCTGTTCGGCGCACGCATTTCGTTGTTCGTTGCCGGTGTGGCGGTGGTGTTCGGCCTGGTGGCCGGAACCGTCACAGGCCTGCTTGCCGGTTACTACGGCGGATTGGTCGACGAAGTGCTTATGCGTCTCGTTGACCTCTGGGCGTCATTACCGTTCTTGTTAATCGCGCTCATCGTCGCAGTCAGCGTTGGTCCAAGTCTGACGATGGTGACAGCGTTACTTGCCGTAAGTTCGTGGTCAGCAGGAGCCAGGAACATTCGAGCTGAAGTTCTCTCACTTCGCAACAGGGAATACGTCCAGGTAGCGAATGTGATGGGAGCCTCGGACGTGAGGATATTCTGGCGTCACCTGTTGCCGAACGTGCTGCATGTGGTGATCGTAATAACCACGCTAAGAACAGGCGCCTTGATCATCGCTGAGGCCGGCCTGAGCTTCCTTGGAGTTGGTGTTCCAGCATCGGTACCGACGTGGGGCCTGATGATCGCTCAGGGCCAGCAGTTCCTCTTGAGCACCTGGTGGATGTCGATCATGCCCGGAGTCGCAATCTTTCTGACAGTGATGTCCTTCAATTTCCTGGGCGACTGGTTGCGTGACCGGTTCGATCCACGGTTGAAACAGTTGGATTAGGGTGACCCGGCGAGCGCCTCTGAAAGTCAGGTAAGCAGGTATGGGCTTTGATCTGATAATCGAAAATGGAAGCCTGGTAGACGGCACTGGGGCGCAGGCCAGACCGGCGGCCGTGGGAATTCGTGGACGCAAGATCGAAGCGATCGGAGACCTATCATCTGCCGAATCGGCTCGGAAGATCGATGCGACAGGGCACGTCGTTTCGCCGGGATTCATAGATGTCCATTGCCACTCCGATGGAGCGTTGCTCAATGACGGGCAACACGCGGAGGGCGTTCTCCAGGGAGTCACCACTGAGATCATCGGTCCTGATGGCCTGACATACGCCCCGCTTCCCAGGGACAAGTACCTGATGTACCGGCAATACCTGTCGGGGCTGCTGGGACTGCCACCCAAAGACCTGGATTTCTCGTCAATCAGTTCTGCCCGTCTGAACTACGACCGCAAAACAGCCTGCAACGTGGCGATGTTTCTTGGCCACGGACCTGTGCGCCTCAACGCCGTAGGGATGCAGGACACTCCCCTTCGCGATGACGCATTGAAGCGAGCGGTGCGTGTGATGGAGGAGGCGTTTGAGCAGGGCGCATGCGGGTTCGCAACGGGACTTTCCTATTACCCAAACTCGTTCTCGGATTCCGATGAACTGGTCCAGTTGTGCAAGGTCGCCGCGCGCAGTGATAAGACATTCTCCATTCATACGCGAAATCACAATACTGACAGGGCGTTTGCCGGCGGAGGTGTGGAAGAAGCGCTCGAAATTGGACGGCGCTCTGGCGTGAAAGTGCACATTGAGCACTATCGGACCAGCGCAGACAATGCTGGCCGCGTCGACGAGATCCTGGAGCCCGTGGAGAAAGCAAAGGCCGACGGGGTTGATGTCACTTTGGAGACCTACCCTTACCCAGTTGGGTCAGGGTACCCGTTGGCGCATTTTCCAAGTTGGTTCCATGAGGGCGGAACCGACGCCATGCTGTCCCGGTTGGCAGATGCAGAGACCCGGGCGATGTTGATTCGCGAATTGGAGTCCAGGGATTCATCTGTTCTGCACAGCTATAGCTGGACGTGGATCTCTTCATCCCACAACCGGCACCTTGAAGGTCTGAGTTTCGCAGATGCCGCAGCCGCCCGTGGAGTATCGATTGAAGAGATGATCTGTGACGTGATGCTTGAGGAGCGTCTGTCATGCGGCCTCAGAGGGAACCCGCCTCAAAGCGCTCAACTCTGGCGCGCTGTCGAAGAAGACGTCATGACTTTGCTTGCCAGACCTGACTACATGGTCGGATCTGATGCAATTCCAGTTGGTGGCCTGGTGCATCCACGCGCCTATGGCACATTCCCACGCGTCGTTGGCAGGTTGCGCAGAAGATACGGCTATCCGGTGGAGCAGGTCGTTCAGAGAGTGACGCAAAACCCGGCACGCAGGTTTGGACTGGCTGATCGGGGTGAGATCAGAGAGGGGTACCTGGCTGATATCTGCGTGTTCGATCCTGACTTGATCAATGATCTCTCATCGTTTGAGGATCCCATGGTTCATCCCGTTGGCATCCCGTACGTGATCGTAAACGGCGAACTGGTAGTCGATGAGTCAAAGTGCACCGGCGTCCTGGCAGGCGAGGCTGCCGAGACTGTATGAGCAACATGGAGGATCGCGAAAGTGACCGATAGAAATCCTGTCTATGATGAGCTCGGGATCAGACCGGTGATCCATGCTGCGGGGACCATAACCTCGTTCGGTGGCTCGATGCCACGCCCCGAGGTCATGGAGGCTATGACGCTGGCCTCCCGTTCCTTCGTCGGTCTGGAAGAACTGAACCAAAAAGTAGGCGAGTACATAGCCGAGATAACAGGTGCCGAAGCCGGGATGGTAGTCAGCGGTGCGGCAGGCGGCGTTGTGCTTTCGATGGCGGCCTGCATGACTGGTACGAACCCGGCGCTCGTACGCCAACTCCCAGACACTACTGGAATGAAGAACGAACTCGCCATCCAGAAGATCCATCGTGGTGGGTACAGTCACATGTACACATTCGCCGGAGCTCAATTCGCCGAGGCTGGTTCAGTGAACGGCTGTATGCCTGAGGAGCTTGAGGCGGTAATTACTGAAAACACCGCGGCTGTTGCTTATCTGCTTGGGCCGGGCGTGCTCACCAACGGACTTTCTCTGTCAGAAGTCGCTGAGATCGCGCATGCGCACGGAGTTCCGGTCATTGTCGATGCAGCTGCCATGCTGCCTCCGAAATCAAACCTTAGACGGTACATTTCGGAAGGTGCGGACCTCGTGACAATAAGCGGCGGAAAGTACATCGGCGGTCCCCAGGGCACCGGTCTCCTTTTCGGACGGCGAGACCTGATCGACGCGGCGATGGCGAACAGCGCTCCTTTTCACTCCATAGGAAGGCCTCAAAAGGTCACCAAAGAGGAGATGATTGGGCTCTACACGGCGCTGACGCTGTTTATGGAACAGGATGATGAGGCTCAGTTCGCTACTTACAGAGACGTGATCAGCCCCATATACAAGCAGTTGAACGCCATCGACAACCTGGACGTCTCAATCAGGCTCGACGATGCGAAATACCACGTTCCAACTCTTGTGCTGGGACTGAGGTCCTACGAAACCGGACGCAATCCGCAGGAACTGCTACGACAACTCCTTGAAGGCGAGCCTCGCGTCTTCATGACCTATGACTCCAACTCAGACGCGCTATCCGTTAATCCAATCAACCTGCAACCCGGCGAACAGCACATGCTAGCCGCTCGATTGGTGGAACTGCTTCGACCGTAGCTCCGGCTCCCAGGTACCCGTCCTGGTGCTGCGAGACTCAGCAGGCGAATACGAGTCTTGAAACACCATTGACAGATTGTTGCTCAGTATGAGCGAGAAAGAAGACAAGAGACTCAGGCACCGGATGAGCCGCGAACTGCGGGTCATCTCGCGTGACGAAAAGCTGCGGTATGCGGCATTGGCTGCGCTTGGCCTCCCCTTGCTCGTCTTGGTGAACATCGTCTTTGTCTTGCGAGTGATCGACCTTTTCCGTAGCTCATCGATACTCGGATTTATAGGTCTACTGGCATTCACTTTGGTCATCGGACTGGCTGCCCTGGGTGCAGATTTTTGGCTATTTCGATGGTTGATCGACGAGTTTCGCGTATTCAGATGGGGCTCACGGGAGAAATCGACCAGTCCGGATCGGGATGAATAGATGTCCAGTGCCTTGATTGGTTAAGTTAATGGAATACGCTGTGGATTCCTCCATCCATCGCTCGTTCGGATTTCTCGTGGATCAGTAGTTGACTTGAATCCACAGGCGTGCTCATCCGCGAGTTCGACTCTCCCCCGTCTCCACCACTGCATCGCGAGCTCTCAGAACTCAGTCTGACTGTGCGGTTCTCTGCTCATTCTTGAGCATCGCTCGCAGACGGCCAAGTGCGCGGTACTGCATCGCCCGAACGGCATCAGGCTTCTTGCCCAGCTGAACAGCGACCTCATCGTGGCTCATCCCATGGAGAAACCTCAGCATCAGCACCATGCGAGGCTCCGGGGCGAGCTTTGCCAGCGCAGACATCAGGTCCTCGGTCTCTGATTTCCTTATCGTCGCGAGGTCTGGCAGGTCGTCTGGATTCTTAGTCGCAGACTCCAGAGCTTCGTCGAAAGGCACATCCGACTCACTCCGCCGGCGGACGCTGTCGAGTGCCTGGTTATGGGCGATCGAGAACAGCCATGAATCGAACTTTTTGGCGTCTTTGAGCGTTGGCAGCCGCTTCCATGCACGGACGAAAACGTTAGCGACGATGTCTTCCAGGTCTCGCTGATTGCGGGTGATGGAGTGAACGTATGACGCCACCTTGTCTACCCGCTCTCGATAAAGCTCGCCAAAGGCCGCCTTGTCTCCATTGCTCGCAGAGTTGACAAGCTCCGCAGTCCAATCTCGGCGTGCTGAGTCTCTTCCACCATCGACATCACTGTCGATAGCTCTTTCTTCCGTCGTGTGATCGGTTTGGCGGAAGGCCTCAGTCATCTTCGCCTTCCGGGTCT
>JANQIZ010000345.1 GCA_028281895.1 Dehalococcoidia bacterium | reverse complement strand
TATCGGGGAACGGGTAGACGCGGTATGAGCCGTGTGTGCCGCTGGTCAGCTTGGCATGGACATTGGGAAGCGCAGAGAGTCGTTCGAGAGCGGCGAGCGTCTCCTCTGTCTTCTGCCTGGTGTTCAGCATGAAGCAGTGATCGATAACGATCTTCAAGTCGCCCAGATCGCGGGCCATTAGCTCCAGCTCAGGGACGCGGTCGAGGTCGTCCATGACCATGCAGTTGACGGGGATGCCCAGCGACATCGCCTTCTGCCACAGCCGATAGACGTTCGGCGTTGCTAGCTGGTTGATCGAATCGACCGTGCCGCGCAGTCCACGGATATTGTTCTCAGCCACAGCGCTCTCAAGCAGCTCGATGTGCGACGCGTCGTCGGGGTCGAGAGTCACGACTCCGCATGCCCACTCAGAGTGCTCCTTCGCGGAGTCCATGATGTAGCGGTTGTCGTGACCGTAGAAGGTGCCAGTCTGGATGAACACAGCGCGGTCGACGCCAACGGCGTCCACCTGCTTCTTGAGATCTTCGGCGGCCGCTGGCTCACCTGGCTCCCACGGCGTCTCTATCGTGGGGTAGGCGTCGCGATCTGGCGAGTAGATGTGTGGGTGCGAGTCGACTATCGGCATCTTGCATTTCGCCTGGTTGCTGACATCTGGCGCGATCTGCATTCATAGCATCGCAGACTGCCGCGATCAGGGCATGGTTGCCGACCGATACGTCAATTTGGAGAAGTGCGCAGTGCGGGGAGGCGACGGCACAGGCCGAGATAACTAGCCCACCTCAAGTCGCGCCATCGCGATTCCGTGCTCGCCAGCCACGGCGTAGAGCAGGTAGAGCTCGTCGCTGTCTTCGAATACCGCAGGGTCTCTCAAAGCATTGACCGCAGGCACGACCATCCCACGTTGCGAAGGCTCCAGCGGGAGATCGGCTCCTTCCCAGTCGAACTCCGGACTCAGCACGTGTTGCGGCGCTAACGGCTGCCAGTCCTGCCAGTCGACGCTGATGTCGATTGCGCTGTGCAGGATGCTTTCCGGAGGCTCTTCGCCAACCATCGTGTAGAAGACATGCAAAAGATCGCCGCGCTTGAGCAAAGCCGTGTGCCGCTGGTTGTCAGGGAAGATGCGTGGGCCTCGCTCGAAGCCGGTCAGTCCGTCAGCAGAGCGATAGAGCGTGCCCGGCATCCCAATGGCGTAGTACCAGCCGTTGTGCTGGAAGGCTCTGAAGTACGGCGCGCCGAGTATCTCGGGCATCGCTGTGAAGTTCAGACCGTCTGGCGATAGCGCGACACGAGTCTCCTGTGGCTTGCCCGGCGCAGGCGCTCCGCCATGAAAGTACATGCGGATCTGCCGGGCTTCATGATCGACGTGTACATCGGGCGACGCTATGTGCTCGGTCGAGTAAGCGGAAGCGAGATTGAGAACGCCGGGAGAGAGGATTGTCCATGGACCTTCGATCTCATCGGCAAATGCCATTCGGATGTAAGTGCCGACGTGGTGTGCGAAGTAGAGGTAGTAGCGGCCCAGCGGCTTCTCGATCCAGTCCGGCACCCGCACGAGCGAAGGGCCGTTGATGTTAGGGATGCCATGCTCGTCCATCCGCGCATCCATGCCCGGTCGAATGATCGGGTTATCGGGGAGTCGGGTCACGCGAATCTGAACGGCACTAACTCCTACTGCGTCAGTTGATTAGCGATCCGGCGAAGCGAAGTTTCCGGCTATCTCGCAGGGCCGGTGTAGCTGGGTGGCGCTACCTGCGGCGAGTTCGGCCACGGACGCTGCCAGCCTTCCCTGCCAAACGACGGGTCCTGTGACATGTCGCCGTTCTGCGCCAGCCTGTCGTGCCACGACTCCCGCGTCGAATCCATGATGTGAGCGGTCAACTCGGCATCGAGCCTGCGCAGGACGTTCTGGTAGTCAGCGCTGCTGGCGAGGTTGCGCTGCTCCTGCGGATCGTGCTCCATGTCGAACAGAAGCACTTCGCCTGTCGAGTACTTGTGCAGCTTGTACTGGCCATCGAAGTTCATCCACCCATCGCCCAGCAGGCCGAAGATGCGATCCCTGCCAGAGGTTCCAGGCATGCCGTTGCCGGGCAAAGGCTGGGCGTCGTACCAGTCAGGCACATCGACACCGGCAAACGACAGCATCGTCGGCGTCACGTCTCGAAGCTCCACCATCTCGTCCAGCACCTGCCCCGCCGGAATTCCCGGTCCCATCGCCATCAACGGCACCCGAATTGCAGATTCGAAGAATGAAGCCTTGCCGATGAGGTTCTGGTCGCCCAGATAGTCGCCATGATCAGACGACAGGACGATGACCGTGTTCTCCAGCAGACCTTGCTCTTCAAGCGTGTCGAAAATCTCGCCGATCTCGTGGTCTATCTGCTTCACGAGACCTGAGTAGTGGCGACGAATCTTCTTCTTTGTCTCGTCTGGGAATTCCGAGTAGTCGACACCATTCCAGGGCCGCTTGTTGCCTTCGACGTTGCCGCGGCGCAGGCGGGTGATGCCGGGAACTTCGAGAGCCGCCGTCGGAATCTTCGACTCGTCAATGCCCTCAAGAAACTCCTCGGCAGGATCGTAAGGACAGTGCGGCCCCGGAAAGCCGACCATCATGGCGAACGGGCCTTCGTTGCCGTACTCCCTTATGAAGCGCCTGGCCTCCTTGCCGACGAACCGGTCCCACGAATGCTCCCACGGCACGGTGCTCACAACGGCTCCCTTGCCATCGTGGTAGCCATCGAACTCGTTGCCGTGCATCTTCCGCAGGCCGATCTCCTGCAGGTAGTGGTAGTAGTCGTCACGGACATGCAGCCATCGCTTGTCTTCGCAGATGGCGCGGTACTGGAATCCTCGGCGGTCGTCCCACGGGTAGAAGTGCATCTTCCCGATGCCTGCCGTGTAGTAGCCGTTCTCATTCAGCAGCTCGGGCCATGTGCGCATCCCTGCTTCTCGGTAGTCGGCCCGCAGGTTGTGCAGGTTCCCGACGACGCCGTTGCGGACAGCGTTCATTCCGGTGAGCAGAGCCGTTCTCGCAGGCACGCAGATGGGTGAGGCAGAGAACGAGTTTTCGTAGCGAACTCCGTTGCTGGCGATCCTGTCAAAGTTGGGCGTATCGAGCCAGTCCGCTCCGTAGCAGCCGAGGAAATCGGCCCGGAGCTGATCAGGGAACAGGAAGATGATGTTGGGCTTGCCTGGCACGGCTTTCGCCTCCGCTTGACGAGAGTTCTGCATGGGACGCGGCGGGCCGGGTATTGCCGCAATGGCGAGAGCTTATCACCCGGTCAACGGAGGGCCATCACGGCACGGCCTCGCCTGCGAGCACGCCTGTCAGCCGCTCGTTGTCTACTGCGACACGGCCGTTGACGATGACGTGCGGAATGCCTTCAGGGAACACTGCGGGGTCTTCGAAGCTGGAGCGGTCGGTGATGTGCTCGGCATCGAACACCACGATGTCTGCGAAGTTGCCGGCTTCGAGAACGTCACGTCCCTGCAGACCAAAGCGTTGCGCCGGGTTCTGTGTGACGCGCTGGACGA
The DNA here is from genome assembly GCA_028281895.1 of Dehalococcoidia bacterium. Lineage (GTDB taxonomy): Bacteria > Chloroflexota > Dehalococcoidia > Lucifugimonadales > Lucifugimonadaceae > JAJCYX01. The sequence continues at coordinate 7,238 of JANQIZ010000345.1, read as the reverse complement.
CCTGCTCAAGCGGGTATCCATACCTGCGGCGGAGTCTGCCGACGACGCGCGGGAAGCAGCCGTATGCCCGCGGGTGCGGAAGCTGACCGACCGGTATCGCATCGGAGCCAACCATGTAGTCGGGCCGGGCCAGCAGCTCCATCACGTCTTCCTCGACCTGTCTCCAGACTCGAGTGCTGTGCGGAGGCGCTCCCCTGAATCCGCATGCAAGGCTCGTGGCGACCATCATGTCGCAAACCATCTCGCCAAGGTCGTCTCCATCGAGACCCGCAGCATCGTCGAACAGCATCCCGACCATCGACTCGTCTCCGCCGGGACCGATCCATGTCCACACGTTTCCAGCCGGACGGCCGTACATCACCGCCTTCATCTCTTCGATCACCTGGCCTCGGATCGAGCGATCAGCAAGTCGCTCGATGAATTTTTCGGGACCACCTTCGTGCATCCAGCTCGGGAAGAACGCCTGCGGGAAGCTGGAGCCGACCGGATACGGATACGTCTCAAGGGTTATGTCGATGCCCTCTGCCTTCGCCCTGTCGATGGGTTCGAGGATAGTAGCGACATCTCCTGCAGAGCCGGGTTGCGTTCGGTAGTGCTCGAAGTGAACCTTCACACCTGACTGGCGGCCAACCTCGATTGCTTCTGCTACGCCTCCGCCCTGAGGGGAGCGGTCGACGTTGTGGTTGCGGAGGTGGATCGAGAGCGGCCGGTCGAACTCGGCGACCACCTTGCACAGCTCGATCAGCTCGTCGGTGGTGGAGAAGGACTGCGGGTAGTAAGAAAGGCCGGTAGCGAATCCACATGCACCCTGCTCAAGCGCTTCTCTTAGCACGCCCCTGGCTCGATCGAGAGCGGCGCCGGTCAACGGCACATCCTCGAACCCGACAGCTTCGAGCCTGATCGGACCATGCCCGGCGAAGGTTGCGACGTTGCAGCTTGTCTTCTGGTGATAGTTCGCTCTCGATGCCTCGATGCTCGACATGTCGAGGTTCTCTGAAGGAAGACCGAGGATTCCCGAGAGGTAGTGCCGGTACATCGGATAGTTCTCGGCAGACAGTGGCGCCAGAGTTAAGCCGTCGGGAGCGATGATCTCTGTCGTGATTCCCTGCCGGATTCCGTTGGCGTGCTGCCCATCAACCAGCAGCGCGCCGTCTGAGTGGGCATGCACGTCAATGAATCCGGGCGAGACGATGAGACCGGTCGCGTCGATCACGCGCTCGGCGGTCGCATCGGATAGCTCGCCTATCGAATCGATGGTCTTGCCATTGATGCCAACATCGGCCCGGACGCCCGGCTTGCCGGTTCCATCGACAACTGTTCCGCCAGTGATTACAAGATCGAAGTGCATGTTTGCCGCCTGCGCTGTTTGACTAGATTCGGCGGAGATTACAGCGGAATCGGTGGTTGAGCCAGAGACCGTTAATGCGCAATATGGTGGCCGTCACGAAGATGCAAGGCACTCATCATCTCGAAATCGGAGCATGCACATGACCGAACAGAACCTCAATGGCCGCGCGGCTATCGTCACTGGCGGCGCAGCGGGAATCGGCGGAGCCACCGCTCGCAGACTGGCCGCTGACGGAGCGAAGGTGCTGATCGTCGACGTGGTCGAGGAGCAGGCCGAGGCCAACGCAAAGCGCATCCGAGACGCCGGCGGAAATGCGATCACGATGATCGGCGACGTCTCGCAAGAGAGCGTGGCAAAAGAAATGGTCGAGCGCGCCGTCAGCGAGTTTGGCCGCCTCGACATCCTGATTCAGAACGCTTACGGAGGCGGCGCCGATCGCGCAGGCAGCGCTGTCGAAGTCGAGCCGGATGCGTGGCGATCAGGGATGGATCTGCTGGTGACGGCTCACTATCTTGGCGCGAAGTACGCGGTCCCGGCCATGGAGGAGTCTGACGCCGCTCCCGGATACGAGCCAGAGCCATGGACCGGCAGAGGCCGCAGGCACGGCAGTCCGCCTGCTGCCAACGTCGGTCGGATCGTGAACATCTCGTCTGTTCACGGCATGCTGCAGGCCCCAAGATCGCTGATCTACGAGGCGGGAAAGGCCGCGGTGATCGGCCTCACCAGGTAGATGGCGATCGACTTCGGTCCGCTTGGCATCACGGTGAACGCCATTGCGCCTGGACACATCGTCACCGAGCGCGGAGAGGCGATGTGGGACGAGGTGGCGAATGACGCCGGGTTCAAGCTCTTCGAACTCCAGTACCCGGTCCGCAGGACAGGCGTGCCTGAGGACATAGCCAACGGAATCGCTTTCCTCTGCTCGGACGAGGCGTCGTTCATCACGGGTGTGCTGCTTCCCATAGATGGCGGACTGACGATTCAGCTGCAGGAGAACATCATGATGGACGTGAAGGACTTCATCACGGAAAATCCCGAACTCAAGACGCACTTCGATCAAGACCGCGGCAACGCCAGAAGATAGCTGCGCGGCTACTCGGGTCTTGCGAGCAGTGAGCTGATGACCTGCGGAGCGGCTTCGATGGCGCGCTCCCGGATCTGCTCAGGCGTGAGACTGCCGATCGGGTGCTGCACAACAGCGAAAGGATAGTCAGGCATCGCGCCGAGATTGGCTATCGCCTGCGCACCCGATACGAACGGCTCCGTGCAGATAGCGATGGCAGGCACGCCCAGTGCTTCGAGGGACATCGAGTCGTGCACACTGCACGACGAGCAGCTCCCTCAATCGCCGTTCGCTAAGAGCGCAACATCCACTTCAGATGCGAAGGTTTTGAGCAGTTCAGGATCGGCCGGGCGTGACGCGTTTCCCTTGTTGACCACGTGGGCGGCAGCGCCATCGAACCGGTCAGCGAGCACATCGTAGATGGCCGTGAGCAAAGGTTCGGCGTTGAGCTTGTCGTTGTAGAGAAGACCGATGCGCTTCCCGGCCAGTGTCTCAGGCCGATCAGCCATGCCTGCCGTCTGGATGGCCGCCTTCGCAGTTGGATCAAGAACCTGCAATGTCATGATTCACTCCTGTGTGCCGGCCTTTACGCCCTGATCTGTTTCGTGACCGATCTTGTCTTGGAGCCGGTGGCCCACATGGGGATCACCATACTCCATCCGCCGCCGTCTCCGCCTGCGACTATCGGCACGACCGCATCCGGGGATGCTAGAGCGCCTGCGGTGTTCGGGGCGCGGTCTCCCAGCGCTTCCTTGACTCCGCCTTCGAGCAGCATCGCGGGTGGCGGCTCTTTGGTCGCCTCGTAGAGATATTCGCAGACCTGGCGGCGGTTCCAGCCAGCTTCCTTGAGATATGCAGCGTGCTCGGGGCAGATGACGATGAGCACTTCCTGCATGTTCTGGCCGACTGCGTACAGACGGCCTGCGAAGGAGTTGAGGAGCGTTTCGGGCGTGTTGGCAACGTGCTCGCCGACCTGGATTCCACTGAGTCCCGCAAACGTTGTGACGGTGCTGTCCTCGGCATCGAATCCCCGGGCGACATGCAGCGGCTCCCATGGCAGCCGACTGGTCTTTTCTCCGATGCACCACGTGTACCTGCCGGGGTGCCCGATGGTTCCTTTGTCGAGATCGCCCGGCCGGGTGCCAACGACGTTCATGACGATCAGCCTGATCGCTCTTCCTATAGTCGCGTTCGGGCGGTGGCCGGGACCGAAGACCGATTCGGCGGTGTTGACGCCAAGCCGCTCTACGATGGGACCGTTCAGCACCAGCAGGATCGCCGCGCCCATAGTGCTGACCGAAATGCCGTGGAGGCTGAACTGGTCCTCTGTGATCGCTTCAACCGCTGCGACTACCACCGGGAAGTATTCCGGCCGACAGCCGGCCATCACGGCGTTGATCGCGGCTTTCTCGGCAGTGATGACAGCGCCCTTTGTTGGCTCGACGCCGATGACGTGATCTGGCTGGAGACTCGCCGCTTCGAGGAACTGAGACACAGCATCCGAAGTTGGCGGGACAACAGGCAGTCCGTCTGTCCAGCCGCGCTCGAAGTATGTCTCGATTGCCTCGAAGGCGTCAGTGACCTGTTGCGAATCTGAGGTGAGCCGTTTCTCTGTCATACGAGTGTAGTGAGGAGGCAAACGAGTTTCACTTTCTGCCGATTTCGCTCGGTCAGGTGGAGTAAGACAGTTCCTTGGCCCGCCCCGGCTGAGATCTTTTGAACAGTGTTTCACAGGCGAGTTCTTCTTCGACCATAGTGGTCTTCTGCAAACTGAACACCTAGTCGTCCTTTAGCAGCCATCTGGAGAATGGAGCCAATGGCCGCCAATGGCCAGGTGAAGGACCGTCAGGATCCATCAGTCCCAAACGGACGTAGACGAAAAACCAAATCCCCAGAAGGCTCAAGTACAAAGGCCAGAACATCCACACCCGTAGAACCTCAGGAAGCATCAGTAGTATCCAGATCGTTAGCAGTCGTACTCCGAGGAGTGGTCCAACCACTAGAGCCATCAGCAGAACGAACCTTAGGAGAAAGACAAACGCACCCACGATGACCCTACCCAGATCGTAGTGAGGCCCGCCACATGTATTCGAACGGTCCCGAGACTATCCAAGGACTAGGAACTGATAGGACGATGAACTAATCCCCCTTACGGCTTCACCATGCTGCCGTCGGCCCTGCGCACCGTGTCCCATGCGCCGCCAAACTCGCGCTCCTTGAACGGGAACTTCGCAGCCAGCTCCTCGTCGACATCGATGCCAAGCCCCGGCTCGCCGTTCGACCACATCATGCCGTCTCGCACCTCCGGACAGCCAGGGAAGACCTCCTTGGTCCGCTCACCGAACACCGCTGCTTCCTGGATGCCGAAGTTGTAGTTATTCAGGTCCAGCGCAAGGTTCGCAGCATGGCCGACAGGCGATGTGTCGCCCGGACCGTGCCATGCCGTCCGCACGCTGAACAGCTCGCCCATCGCCGAGAACTTCTTCGCTGGCGTGATGCCGCCGATCTGCGACATGTGCATGCGGAGGAAGTCGATCAGCCTGTCCTTAATCATCGGGATGATCTCGTGCGGCGAGTTGTAGAGCTCACCCATGGCGATCGGCGTCGCACACTGCTCGCGCACCATTCGGAAATACTCGTTGTCCTCGGGAGAGAACAGGTCTTCGAGGAAGAAGAGCTGGAACTTCTCGACCTCCTTGGCGAACCAGACTCCGAGGATCGGTGGGATGCGCTCGTGCACGTCATGCAGGATCTCGACGCCGTAGCCGAAGCGGTCGCGGATGTACTCGAAGAGACCGATGGCCGAGCGCATATACGGCTTCGGCTCGAACACGCCGCCGGGATGCGCGTAGAGCTTGTCGTCATCGTAGTTGCGCAACCACGATGTGACTGGAATCGGGCCTTGCGAAACATCGTGATTGCTTGCAGTCGCCGTGCCTGCGGCAGCTCCCTTGTTGCCATAGGTCGCGTATCCCGGGGTGGCCATCTGAACCCGGATGTGGTGATGGCCCCTCTCCATGAACTCCTGCATCTTGTCGCCAACCTCTTCGTGGGAGTTGCCGGAGGTGTGGACGTATACAGGAGCCGCCTCGCGCGCCTTGCCACCCAGGAGATCGTAGACAGGCATGTTGGCCATCTTGCCCTTGATATCCCACAACGCCTGGTCGACGCCTGACAGCGCGTTGTTGAGCACCGGCCCGTTGCGCCAGTAAGACGAGACGTAGCTGGACTGCCAGATGTCCTCGATGTCTGCGACGTCGCGGCCGATCAGGAACGGCTTGAGGTAGTCCTCGACGGCGGCCACAACGGTGCTTGGCCGCTGGGTGAAGGTTGCGCATCCGACGCCGTGCAGGCCGGGCTCTGATGTCTCGATCTTTACTATGACCAGGCGAATGTTGTCCGGCTCGGTCAGGATGACTCGTACGTCTCGGATGGTTGGGTTGGCCATAGTTCGGTGGTTCTCCGTTCGTTGAGGGTTTGAGGCAGCGTTGCTGCGGGAATCCGGCTTCACCGGTGTTGCGGCGGCGATTCTACCGGCATACCTTGCGACGGGCCATTGGCGGCCGCGGCAATCACGCGCTCAGCCTGGGAGGAACGAACATTGAAAGCGATGAGGTGGCTCGGTGAGGACCGGTTCGAACTGGGCGAGGTTCCGGACCCTGAGCCGCAGGCAGACCAGGTGGTGGTGCGCGTCGACACGGTTGGCGTGTGCGGAACGGATGTCCACATCACGCAGGGTCTTTTCCCTTCAACGCCACCGGCAGTCCTGGGCCACGAGGCAAGCGGCGAGATCATGGCGGTCGGCTCAGAGATATCTGAAAGCCGCATCGGTGAGCGGGTGGCGATGGACACGACCAGTCATTGCGGTGAGTGCGAGAACTGCCGAACGTGGAGCTGGTCGCGCTGCGAGAACTCGGTCAAGAGCAGTGGATTCTTCGCCGAGCTTTCGGTGCTGCCCGCGCAGTCGGCACATCGCATACCGGAGGGCATGACGCTCGAGACGGCAGCGCTGACAGAGCCCGCATCGTGCTGTCTGTCTGGCGTGAGCCGCCTGGACATCCCGGAAAACGCCGTCGCTGTCGTGATCGGTGGAGGCATCATGGGCCAGTTCACGCTGGCATTTCTGAAGTCACACGGCGTGAAGACGGCTGTGATGTCGGAGCCGGTGCAGTCGAGGCGCGAGATAGCACGGGAGCTCGGGGCTGATGTGCTGCACGATCCCGCAGAGAGCGATCTCTCAGAGCTGGTGAATGATCTGACTGGCGGACGCGGAGCGCACATCGCGGCTGAGGCTGTTGGGAAGGCTGCGCTTGTTGCGAAGTGCGCTGAAGTGGTCCGGCCTCGCGGCGATGTGCTGATGATCGGCGTCTGCCCACAGGGAGCCCAGCTTCCGGTCGATCTCTACGATTTCCACTACAAGGAGATCAGGCTGCAAGGCGCTTTCGGCCGCGGCAACGTCTTTGGCAAGACTCCCGCTGCTATCTCCCGCATGAAGCTGGACGGTGTGATCTCGGGCCGTTACTCGCTGGAGGAGGTGCCGAGCGCGATCAAGGATTCCGGCGACGGCCTTGGCATCAAGTTCGTGATCAAGCCGAACGGTTAGCTATCCCTCGTGCCTGACCACCGCCCTGCTGGCTTCCTCGATAGCAGAGAACTCTCCGGACGCGACAGCAGCGCACATCGCCGCACCTGTTGCGGCTTCGTCCTGTGCCATCGAGACCTGCATCTTCATTCCGAACAGTCTTTCGATCGCGGTACGAAGCACCGGGTTTTTCCTGAGTCCATTGCCTGATCCGGTCAGCACTGTCCTCGGTTCAGCGCCTGTTT
>JANQIZ010000150.1 GCA_028281895.1 Dehalococcoidia bacterium | reverse complement strand
TGGCGCTCGCATCCGTTGTGAAGGAGCGGGCAGGCGTTGAACCAGAGGTGCAGGTCAGCGACGACGGCATCCTCTTCAGGCTGCCCGGAGCCGATGCGGAGTTCCCAGAAGACCTGCTCACGGCTCTGACTCCCGAACAAACACGCGAGCGCGTTCTCGCCGGGCTCACCGATTCGGCGCTTTTCGGCGCGCTGTTCAGGCAGAACGCGCAACGGGCGCTCCTGCTGCCGGGTTTCCGGCGCGGCAGACGCACACCTTTCTGGCTCCAGCGACTGCGCTCCAAGGATCTGCTCTCCGTCTCCCGCGGGTTTCCAGACTTCCCTGTGATGCTTGAGACGTTCAGGGACTGTCTCGAAGACGCCATGGATATGCCTGGCCTGATGAACGTCCTCGAATCGCTGCAAGCAGGAAACATCTCGGTTGGCCGTCATGAAGCGGCAGCGCCCAGCCCCGTGGCCCGCTCCCTCAACTTCGCATTCGAAGCCTGGTACATGTACCAGTGGGACGCGCCAAAGGCTGAACGCTCGATCCAGCAGCTCGGACTGGACCGCTCAGAGCTGGCCGCGCTCATGCGTGACCCAGCGTTTGCCGGGACGCTGAAGCCCGAAGCGTTCGACGAGGTGTCGGGCCACGTCGCCCATACCGCTCCCGGCATGCGGGCCCGCTCGGCAACCGAACTGGCGCAGCTTCTCGAAGACCTCGGTGACCTCACGTCAGAGGAGATCGCAGCACGCGCCGACGGTGACTACAAGGAGTGGCTGTCGAAGCTGCAGGAGGAGCATCGAGCGCAGAAGATTGCGTTGACAGGCGGCGACGCGTGGGTGGCCTCTGCGCACGCAGACGAGTACAAGGCAGTGGCCGCGATCAGCGCCAGCGCGGGGCCGTCGGATCGCGAGGCTCTGAGAAACGTCCTGCGGCGTCTGCTAGGGCGAAGCGCTGCCATGACCGAAGCGCAGATCGCTGAGCGCTACGGTCTGCCTGCCCGGCTCCTCGACGAAGAGTTAGAGGCGATGGCTGCGGACGATGAGCTGGCATGGGGTTACTTCACCGCCGATGCGGGTGACCGCGAGTGGGCTGTACGGCAGAACCTGGAGCGCATCCAGGCGCGGACCCTGTCGATCCTGCGTTCCGAGATCAGGCCATCGTCGCCACTGCGATACCAGTCGGAGCTGCTTCGACTCCAGCGCCTCTCTCCCGCTCATCGGGCTTCTGGCGCAGACGGCCTGAAGACCGTCCTTCATGAGATGCGAGGCGTCGCTCTTTCGCCAGCCGAATGGACTTCGAGAACGCTTCCCGCCCGCGTGTCCGGATTCACAGTCGGCATGCTAGGACAGCTGCTAGCGACTGGTGACTTCATACCGGTGCTGGTCGAGTCCGGGTCCGATGGCGACCTGGTGTCATTCGTGCCCCGCGGGGAAGGGGCGCAGTGGCTGAGCAAGGCGAGCATGCAGCGCATCTCAGGAGAAGACGATGCGCTCAGCGGGATCGCATCGGAGGTGCTGGAGTTTCTCAGGTCCGAGGGCTCCGCGAGGTCCGCAGATATTCGAGCCGCATTCCCTGACCCAAAGCTCAGCGAAGTGCGATCGGCGTTGAGTCAGCTCGTGAAGAGCGGCGTCGTGACGACCGATTCGTGGGTGGCGTTTGCCGCTGCACTCACTCAGCCATCTGCTGCTAGCAGCCCGACAGCGACGGTGCAGCATGCTCCAGCGTCGCTGAACCGCTCAAGCGCGAGAGGCCGCACTATCGCACGCAGACAGGCTGGAAGACGCATGCGGGAGCTGACATCCAGCCTTCCAGACGATGCAGCGTGGTTCCCATCCGGTCGATTCTCGGTGCTCGGCCTGGAGCCGGATTCTTCCTCGCTGCCGGGCGCTCGTGCCGAGGCTCTACTGCGTCGTCACGGCATCGTGACACGCCAGGTGCTGGCGATGGAGAGCAGTGGCTGGGACTGGGCGCCGATAGTCAACGCTCTTTCGCTGATGGAGCTGCGAGGCGATGTGCGGCGAGGCTACTTCGTTGTCGGGTTGCCCGGCGTGCAGTTCGCTCTTCCCGAAACTGTCGAGCGACTTCGGGAGCCGTTGCGAGGCGGCACCGATGACCTTGTAGTCGTATCGGCCGCTGACTTCGCCTATGTGCTCGACCAGCGATTGCTCGATGCTGCCGGGATCGAATCGGGTCTTGTTAACGGGCTCTCCCGGATACCGCCGAACCACCTGGTCTTCAGTGGCGATGAGCCGGTTCTGAGGTCCGAGGGCAATGGCGAGCGACTTCGTGTTTCAGCCGATGCATCGGGCCAGCTTGTCCTGTCGGCTGTTCGATCTTTGCGGGATCACCTCGTGCCCGCCACAGGTTCGGTTGGCAACCGGATGTCGGTGGTCAGTTGGGGTGGCGAAGATGTGATCGGGTCTGGCGGCGAGAGTGTGCTTGAAGAGGCAGGTTTCCGGCGCGACTACCCGGCAATGACCTTCGACGCAGTCCAGGCCCGTGCGCTCAGCAGCAGGTGAACGGCCTAATGCCGCTCGTTTCCCTCTCACGGATCCGGGTGTCCGCTTGGCGAGCCCTTCTTCTACCCCCTCTCCCAGATTGGGAGAGGGTTGGGGTGAGGGTCGTTCATGCCTACATGTGCAACTTGATCTCTCAAGACGAATAACCCTTCCTCTAACTCCCTCCCAAGATGGGAGGGAGAATGCTATTCCCTCTCCCTTGAAGGGAGAGGGTCAGGGTGTGGGTGGTCTTCTTCGTCATTCTGTCCCTGCCCTGAGCGAAGCCGAACGGGTTGATCCGGAATCTCTCGGTGAGCGTAGAAGTAAGGTCAGATCCCTCCGCTGCGGTCGGGATGACAAACAAGGGGAAGATGTTGAATCAAGTTCAGCATGACGAATTCGACCCCACCCTCTGACTCCCTCCCTGACAGGGAGGGAGAAAAAAGCGCTGCGCCAGCGATCCCCTCGACTCCCCTCACAGAGCAACTACCTCACGCCATCCTCTGGCCTGTAGCCGAGCACCTCTTTGGCGTGTGAGTTGTCCCTGAACAGCTTTCGGTTGTCCGAGGTCGCCCAGAAGATATCGAACTTGATCTCCGGCGGAGCCTCGATGCACAGAACCGTCAACTGCTGCAGGTCTCGATAGCTCGACCAGTTCGCCTGCCCGCGTCCCGGTCCGGGCCTGTCCTCCGGCCCGCAACTGCTGATGCGCAGGTTGATCACCGACATCTCGGAAGTCAGCGCGTAGTAGCGGCCAAGGTCTTCGCCGAACAGCTTCGTCACGCCATACAGCGAGACCGGCTTCGGCTCCGAGAACTCGTCCACCATCTCCCACGAATCCGGCATCGGCACATCCTCGGTCGAGACAAGGCTTTTGTACGGCTCCTCAAGCTCATAGCCGTTGGAGGTCGCACCCGAACTCCCCAGGATCACCCGCTTCACGCCCGATTGTTTTGCAGCCTCAAGCACGTTGTATGCGCCGACGATGTTGTTGCGCAGCATCGGCTCCCAGCCGGCGTTCATCCCGTCCGGACTGCTCATGCCGCCATCCGCCGCCAGGTTCAGAACCACGTCGACATCCTGCATCGCCGAATAGAGCGAGTCGATGTCT
>JANQIZ010000251.1 GCA_028281895.1 Dehalococcoidia bacterium | reverse complement strand
AGCGAGATTGTCGCTTTGCGGATTGCCGCCTTGAGCTCGTCCTCGGAGATCTCCTCTTCTTCGAGGTACTTCTCCATCAGGCCGTCGTCGGTCTCAGCGACCTTCTCGATCATGTGCTGGCGAGCTTCCTCCGCCTTCTCGGCCATATCAGCAGGAATATCGACAGTGGCGTGGGCGATGGCGTCTTCGGACTCATAGATGTAAGCGCACTGCTTGACCAGGTCGATAACGCCCTGGAACTCAGATTCGGCGCCGATCGGAATCTGGATCGGCACAGCATTGGCCCCCAGGCGGGAATGCAGAGTGCTGACCGCGTAGTCGAAATCGGCTCCGAGCCTGTCCATTTTGTTGACGAACACCATTCGCGGAACCTGGTAGCGGTCAGCCTGGCGCCAGACGGTCTCCGACTGCGGCTGAACACCGGACACAGACTCAAGAACCACAACGCCGCCATCGAGGACACGCAGGCTGCGCTCCACTTCAGCGGTGAAGTCAACGTGGCCTGGAGTGTCGATGATGTTGACCTGATGATCGTCCCAGGTCGCATTAGTCGCAGCTGAGCCGATGGTGATTCCGCGCTCGCGCTCGAGCGACATGAAGTCCATCACCGTCGTGCCATCATCGATATCGCCGATCTTGTAGGTCTCGCCAGTGAAGAACAGGACGCGTTCTGTCACCGTCGTCTTGCCGGCGTCGATGTGGGCAATGAAACCGATATTTCGGACCTTTGATAGGTCTGTTTTCTTGCCTGCTGTTGTCGTCATTTCAGTCGCTACACATCCGGCGGCGCATCAGAGGCCGCTGACCGTTGTAAATCTAGAAACCCTTCCTACCAGCGGTAGTGGACGAACGCCCGGTTGGCCTCAGCCATCCTGTGGGCATCCTCCCTCTTTCGAACGGCTGCGCCGCCACCACGCGACGCCTCCAGAAGCTCCATATACAGGCGCTCTGACACCGGGCGGCCTGAACGGGCCCGAGCCGCCTCAATCAGCCAGCGCTGAGCCAGCGCGCTCCGACGCTCAGGCCTGACCTCAACCGGTACCTGATACGTCGCGCCACCAACTCTGCGAGGCTTCACCTCCAGGGCCGGCATTGCGTTTCTCAACGCCTGCTCGAACACCTCGATGCCGGGGCGGTTGGCTTCCTTTTCAAGGAGATCGAGCGCCTTGTACATCGCCTTGCGGGCGGTCGACTTCTTGCCACCAATCATCAATCGATTGATGAACTTGGCAAGGTCAACGCTCCCGTGAATGGGGTCCGGTGCGACAACTCGCGGCTCTGCTGGTCTTCGTCGTGCCATTGCTTACTAGTTCTATCTGTCTCTTTTACCGGGTTCTCTCCGGGCAAACACAACCGCCTGCCCAGTGCGAGATGCCTGAACAGGCGGCTCAGTTTTTAAGATATTCGTGCCGGTGGCTAGCCCTTTGGCTGCCCGTATTTGCTTCGGCCCTGCTTGCGGTCGCTAACCCCGGACGTATCCAGTGTGCCCCGAACAACGTGGTACCGAACTCCAGGAAGGTCAGGCACCCTGCCTCCCCTTACCAGGACCACTGAGTGCTCCTGCAGGTTGTGCCCCTCACCCGGGATGTATGCCGTCACCTCAATGCCGTTCGACAGTCGCACTCTTGCCACTTTCCTCAAAGCCGAGTTTGGCTTCTTGGGAGTGACGGTGCGAACCTGCAGACACACCCCGCGTTTTTGCGGGTTGCCCTTGCGACGCTGAGTAAGCCGCCTCTCGTACGAGTTGTACGTGAAGAGCAGCGCGGGCGTCTTAGGCTTTTTACGCGTCTGCTTTCGCGGACGCCGGACAAGCTGATTGATGGTCGGCATTAAGTCACCTGGGAAGGGCGGGCGAAACACATATCCGAGACGGGTATGTCTGAGCCACGAACAAACAGTATACGAACGGGCCGGATCGTGCGTCAACGTGAATTTACGGCTTTCGTAGACCATCTTTCCGCCGAGTTCCCTGTTACCGGCTCGACAACGTAAGCTATCCGCAGGATAGATATTCACTTATCGCCTCGGCCAATCGGGACTTAAACTGGCCGCGCGGCGCGATCAACGAGAAAGGCCAAATGGCAACCGTCTTCCTAATCGGCTTCGCCCATCCTGAGGCAGCTCGTCTCGCCGACGAACTTGTCCAGGCTGCGCAAGAGCATGAGTTCATACGGCAGGACGACATCGCATCCGCTGAAGTGGATCCAGAGAACTCCGTCGCGGTCATCTGGTGCCCGGGGTCGGAAGACCAGGCGGCAGCGGTGATAGCCGAGTCAATGGGCAAGGGACTGCCAACGGTCGCAGTGCTCCAGGGCAACGCGCTACCAAACATTGACTACAGCGCGGGCAGTGTTGAGGTCGCGTTCAGGACTGCAGACTCTGATGAATTGCGACGGCGGTTAGAAGTTGCCTGGGCAAGGGCTCACAAAAAGCCGGGCGACAACATAATCAGGCACGGAGAGTTGACGATAGACCAGGATCGTTACGAAGTTAGCCTGAGTGGCCGCAAGATCGACCTTACCTATAAGGAATACGAACTCCTGAAATACCTCGCGGCGAGGCCAGGCAGAGTGTTCAATCGTGAGAGCCTCTTGCGTGCGGTCTGGGACTACGACTACTTCGGTGGCACGCGCACCGTCGATGTGCACGTCAGGCGGCTCAGGTCGAAGATCAACGACGTGCGCTACCAGTTCATAGAGACTGTGTGGAATGTTGGCTATCGATTCAGAGCGCCAGGCGACGAAACATCAGACGATAGTCAGTAGATGAAGCTGGCCGTAAGGCCGCCGCAACGGAGTTGCGCAAGTTTGACAAAACTTTCACAATCTCCAATACTGCTTCACTTACCTGTGAACCACCTCAGCGCCAGCCAAGGCGGGAATGCTCTCGATGCCGCAGGCTCAGGACACACACATCCGTGATGCGAACGAAGAGGCGATTCGGTTCGCTCTGTTCTCCGCGCACGAGCACGATGTCCGTTTCATTCGCCTCTGGTTCACAGACATCCTGGGAATGCTCAAGGGCTTCGCGATCACGATCGACGAGCTTGAGGGTGTCCTCCGAAATGGCGCAAGCTTCGATGGCGCTTCTATAGAAGGACTCGCGCGGGCGGGCGAGGCAGACATGATCGCCATGCCCGATCCATCCACATGGCAGATATTGCCATGGCGGCCACGCGAGAACTCGGTTGCGCGGCTCTTCTGCGATATCAAGACGGCATCTGGCTCTCCAGCTGAAACGGACAATCGCGAGGTGCTGCGGAGAGCGATTCGCCGCGCAGGCGATATGGGCCTGACCTACTACGTGGCCCCTGAGCTGGAGTTTTTCCACCTCCGCTCCAAGGAAGACCCTCAGCCATATGACGCTGGCGGCTACTTCGATCAGTCTTCGGACAATGCCGGAGCGGACTTTCGGCGGCGCACTGTGCTTTCCCTCGAGGACATGGGCATTCCCGTTAAGCATTCACACCACGAGGTTTCTGACGGCCAGCACGAGATCGATCTGAGGCACACGAATGCGCTCACGATGGCGGATTCGATTGTCACCTTCAAGGTCGTCGTAAAAGAGATCGCCTCGCAGGCTGGCGGGTTCGTGACGTTCATGCCAAGGCCCTTCGCACGGTTAAACGGGAGTGGCATGCACACCCACATGTCCCTGTTTGACGGCGATAAGAACGCCTTCTACGACGCAGATGCCCCGGACGGTCTGTCTGAAATGGCCCGCCAGTTCATGGCTGGTTTGATCAAGCACGCACCGGAAATCACCGCTATCACCAACCAGTGGGTCAACTCCTACAAGCGTCTGGTTCCCGGCGTCGAGGCTCCTGTCTACGCAAATCTGACTGCAGGCCACCTCGACGGGCTGGTCAGAGTTCCCAGCTTCAGGAAGAACCGGGAAGAGTCGTTCCGAATCGAGTACCGGGCACCTGACCCTGCATGCAACCCCTACCTGGCGTTCGCAGTGATTCTCGCCGCCGGGCTCGAGGGCATCAACAACGGATATGAACTCGCCGAGCCGCTTGCTCTTGACCCCGCTCGAATGACCGCTGAGGAACAGGAGAAGCACGGGATTGTTCACCTTCCCGATTCCCTGGACGCTGCCCTGCGAGTGGCGGCGGATAGCGAGCTTCTCTACCAAACCCTTGGAGACGGGGTGATGGAGAGCTTCCTGCGCAATAAACGTCTCGAGTGGGCTCAGTATTCAAGCACCGTTACTGACTACGAGCTTGACCGATATCTGAAGTTGCTCTGAAAGCGACGGACAAGGGGCATCAGACATCGTGGCCGGCG
>JANQIZ010000249.1 GCA_028281895.1 Dehalococcoidia bacterium | reverse complement strand
CTCCACGGGACAACCCGAGTGACTTCCTTGGCGTGTGGCGATTTATCTCTGATGCGGGCGGAGCGTCTGGGCCAGTGGTGATCGGAACTATCGCGGGAGCCGTGGCGCTCGGCACCGCGTCACTTGCCACGGCCGGCATCGGAACAGCCGGAGCGATGATTCTGCTGTTCTTCGTAAGAGAGACGCTCGTGAAGGACGACGAAACGACTTCGAAGGAAGCAAAAAAGAGCGCGCCCGGCTAGCGACTCAGGACTGCGCAGCAACGAACTCGTGAAGGTCTCGCAGACACATCGCATCGGCTTCGGGATCGCGGTTATCCACCCAGTCCTTCGCCTCGCCTGACATGCCTTCGACTGCGCCCGCCTCGACCGTCCGCTTCACCCAGTCGTAGCCTTGCTCCACAGACGGCAGTAGGTCGTTCCCGGTCATCAGGCCAAGCTGCGCCACGAGACCGTAGCCTCCCCAGTTGGATGTGCTGGCGATGACAAGCTTCGTGGTCGTAGTGACACACGGATTGTCGGGAAGCTTCGGAGTGCCCGGAATCACCTCGCGCAGATTGCCCATGCCGATCTCGTTGCCGCCGTCGCCGATCCCAACCGAGTACGGATGTTGATCGAACAGGTGGTCGATCTTAGCGTTGAACTTCGAGATGTCTTCGCCCTTCCAGTTGCGGTAAGTGCCGTCGCCAACAAGTCCTGCCCGTTCTATAGAGATAAGTGAAGCAGGCCTGTGAGCAGCGGTCAGCTCATTGGCGAACTGGGCAGATTCGAAGTGCGTGGCGACAGGAAATTCGATGATCTCGGCATCGCCTGCAACGGCCTTGACCACACCGAGTGACCACTTGTCGGTCACATATGCCACGTCATGTCCAAGCTGCTCAAGAGCCTGGCCAATCGCCACCGCTCCGGGCGGACCGTCGGTCTCCGACGCGCCGGCGTAGGCGATGTAGAACCCGGTCACTATCAGCACTTTGCCGGAACGCTCGATGATCTGCTCCGCCGCGTCTTCGATGAAGTTGGCAGGCAGGTGGGGACGAAGCGATGAGATGCCGCGCTGATCGTCCTGCAGGATGATGTCTTCGATGGATTCGTGTTGCATGGTCAGTGAATCTTAGCTGGCGAGACAGAAGCACGGGAGCAGCCTGATCTGGCTACGCAGACTAGATAACCGCCATGTCTTCGTCTTTGAGATCGGTTACGAACATGTGGCCTGGGGAGTGCGTGATCATCAGCTCCGACTTGGATGCCATCGCCACAGCCTGCGGGGTGACGCCACACGCCCAGTAGACAGGAACCATCGACGGATCTTCGGGAATCCATGGCTCGCCAAAGTCCGGCTTGTACGGATCAGTGATGCCAAGCGCTGCCCCATCGCCAACGTGCACAGGCGCGCCATGCACAGACGGGAAGCGCGATGTGGCCTGGACAGCCCGCACAACTCTGTCCTGCGGAATCCACCTCTGGCTGACCACCAGCGGTCCAGAGAACGGCCCGGCCGGAATGGTCTCTACCGAAGTAGTGAACATCGGCACGTTGCGGTCTGTTCCGTAGTAAGGCAGATCGATGCCGTTTCGCATCAGCGCGTGCTCGAACGAGAAGCTGCACCCGAGGAGAAACGTCACCAGGTCGTCGCGCCACCACTTCTCAAGCGTCACCGGCTCATCGACGAACTCTCCATCCCGGTAGACGCGGTAGAGCGGCAGATCGGTGCGAATATCCGATCCGGGCGCAGAGATCTTCGCCTCCACCTGTCCTGCTTCGAGGACCTCGATGACAGGACATGGCTTCGGGTTGCGCTGGCAGAAGACGAGGAACTCGAACGCCACGTCGCGCGGCAGGATGGCGACATTGGCCTGCACGAAATCCGGGGCAGCGCCAGATGTGGGCTGCCTGTACTGCCCTGCCCTGATCAAGGAGCGGGTTTCCTGGCCGGTCTGAGGAACTCGGGTTGTGGTCATTGGCCGTCCTCCAGTGCAGTGAGGCATATCGCGGTTCAGTGTGGCCTGCGCGAGCCGACTCTATATTACGATTGTCTTAGGAGATGCGACTGGCGCATGAGTCAGACAGCACGAGAAGCGATCACGCGACGCGATGGGAAGTGCCCATGCACGAAACTCTCAGCACCAACCCTTCTAATGCCCGCAGCGTTCTGTTCTGGATTGGAGCGTTTGCGACGCTCGTCTGGAGCATCACTCTCTATGTGCTCGCGAGTCTGAACAACGGTGGGTTTCCTCACTGGATTCAGATGATCACGATTGGCGGAACAGTGGCCGCCTTCTACCTGGCGTGGACAGTGCTGCAATCCTGGCCTGAGCGGGGTCTGGCCGTAGCCATATTCATCGGATCTGCGCTTCTATCGATATTCGCCGGCCTCGCGCTTCCGTACCTGATCGGCTTCATCGGACTCACTCTGGGCGCTCCGCGCGGCGAATCGCGCCAATCCGTACACCTCTAGTTTGCCTTGTCCCCTGGAGTCGCTCAGATACCATTGCGGCTCCCCCGGCCATCCCGAGACCTTCGGGGCATGGCACGTCAGTTCACCACTTACCGGCAGCAAGCAGGAAAGATTCAATGAAGATCGCCCGCGTCGACCAGTTTTCCCCTCGCCCCAGAACGCGCCTCGTCCGCATCACGACAGACACCGGCATTGAGGGCTGGGCGGAGAGCACGCTCGAAGGCAAGCCGAAATCCGTCCCCGCTGCGATCGACGAATTCGCCGAATACCTGATTGGCAAAGATCCGCTGCGAATCGAGCACCACTGGCAGCAGATGTACCGCTCGTCGTTCTTCCGCGGCGGTGCTCACAACATGTCGGCCATTGCGGGAATCAACGCGGCACTGTGGGACATCGCGGGCAAGCACTACGGCGTGCCGAGCTACATGCTCATGGGCGGCAATGTCCGTGATCGCATCAGGGTCTATGCCCACTGGGGAATTCGGGACCTTTCCGATGAAGGATTGGAGAGCTCACGAGAGCGTCTCGACATTCTGCAAAAGAGCGGATACACCGGTTACAAGGCGGCGCCTGCAGGCAACTGGCGGGCGCACGAGCCGCCTTCACGCATCGACCAGTTTGTTGAGTGCGCATACAAGATGCGGGAGTGGGTTGGTCCGGACGTTGAGCTGTGCTTCGATTTCCACGGCAAGATGACTCCAGCGCTCGCTGTCGAGGTGTGCAATGAGATCAAGGGCATGCGGCCGATGTTCGTCGAGGAGCCGGTGCCGCAGGAAAACCCTGATGCGCTCAAGTTCGTCTCGGACCACGTTCCATTCCCTATAGCGACGGGTGAGCGGCTGCTCTCTCGCTGGGAGTTCAGAGAGGTGATCGAGAAGCAGGCTGCAGCCTTGCTCCAGCCGGATGTCGCCCACTGCGGCGGTCCGTCTGAGCTGAAGCGCATCGCCAACTACGCTGAGACCTATTACCAGCACATCATGCCGCACTGCGCCATCGGACCGCTCGCGCTTGCGGCCTGCATGCTCGTCGACGCGGTGGTGCCGAACTTCCTGATCCAGGAGCAGGTCGATGCGGGTCTCGGCAACGGCCTCCTCAAAAAGAACTGGGAGGTGATCGACGGCCACATCCCGCTGTGGACCACACCCGGCCTGGGAGTAGAAGTGGATGAGGCGGAGGCGACGAAGTCTTACGATGGCGATGAGTACGGCTATCACCGCGAGCTGGGCGGCGAGTATTACTTCGACAACGACGGCTCTGTCTCCGACTGGTAGGCATTGGCCTGAAATCAGAAGAAACGACAGGGGCGTGACCGGATTTCCAGTCACGCCCCTGTTTTCGTTCTTTTGTCCAGCCTGCTAGGCGGCCTTGTCTTCGGCGATCTCCGATTCGGCAGAGCCAATTGCCGCAGCATCGTCATCTTCTCGACGGTTCATTGACCATGCCGACCATGCGGCGAATGCCATGCCGAGAGCAGCGACGGCGGCGCTGAGCCATGCGATGAGTCGAAGAGTGGAGCCGCCATTGTTGAGCCGCGTCACCAGCCTGTCATCACCGGCAGCGACAACCTGGCCAAGGCCGACAATCGCTGGCTGCACGTTCGCCAGGATCCCGGCTGAGTTCGTCAGGTGATTCGCAGTCGCGCGCCCAACATCGACCTGCGCCAGCTGCATCGTTCCGCCAAATGACTGGATCATGCCTGCCAGGCCCTGGTCTGTTCCTGCGAGAGCCTGATCGACCTGCTCGATGCCAGCGGTTGAAAGCGCCAGCTTGCCCGCGTTGTATGTGGCCTGGCCCTGGTCAAACATCGCCTGCGCTTCGGCTGGAGCCTGGCCGGTTGCGGCAAGCGCGTCAGCGCGCATCATCAGCGACCAGCCGGACTCCACAGCAGCCGCGGCTTCCGAGAGACCTGCGATCTTGACAGTGGAATCTGCAGCTTCATCAACATCGGCAGCAGCCGTGAATATCGTGAACACCGCCACTGCGAGCATCGCAGAGACAGCGAACACTGCCATCGGGTTCCGCCATCTGCTCAGGATAGACATAGTGAACTCCTGTGAGGGTCCGGTCCGCGCGTCCTCGGAACGGCCCAGCACTACAAGCACCTGTAGATATGGGGTGTGACTCTGAGTAGACCTTTGGACTGCCTGGCCGCGCACCGGGAAATCGCGGGCTGCCGCCTGCGCAACCGCTGGTATGGACAGTCCATCTGGGTCAGGCTCAGCGAGCCTTTTGGCTCATCCGGTGAGCCAAAAGGCTCATTTCCAGTTGCCGGTTAGCGGAGAATCCGGTCATCGCCGCGCCGGATCGTGATTCCCCGGCGATCAAGCTCTTCAAGGAAGGCGAGGACGTATTTACGGCTGGACCCGAACAGCTCGCGCACTTCGGAGATACTGATCTCTCCGCCGGACTCGGAGTGCGTTTTAACTCGATCGCACATCTCAGTGAACGCCTCGCGATGGAAAACGACATCGCCTGCACGGACGACCGTGCCAGCAGCCTCGATACCTGCCAGTAGCTCGGGGTCCAGCGGAGAGTCCGTTGGAGGCGAGAAGGGATCGGATCTGAGGAGCTCAAGATAGGCGTCCACGCGGCTTTGCTGATCGTCACTGAGCTTCACTGAGTGAGAAGGCAGCCATGCGAGCGCGCCGTCGGCGCTGAGAACATCCTGCTCAGACAGTGTCGTCATGACACGCAGAAACGGAGCGGCCTTCAGCTTGAGCCTGTTGCGAAGCTCTTCCCTCGGCATGCCGGGTCGCAGCGGATAGGCTCTATGGAATCCTGCAACGACACCTTCGATCTCCGACCGCAGGAGCGACCATCCGGATGACGAATACAGCAGCCGAGACCCTTCAACGCCGATGTCGACCGCCTCGCCTGCTGCGATCAGTTGCTCACTAAGTGCGACCGCGTCCGACTCGGAGAGGTTCGCATGGCGTCCCAGCTCGCCGATCGTTGCCGGCTCTATCGACCGCAGCGTCTATAGTCCCGCGCTTTCCCCAGAGCCACTCGCAAGCGCCTCAAGCTCCTGCACCACCGACGAATCGCTCCGCCGACGCCGCGGCGCATCCGGCAGCAGAACGACACCACCCGCCATGGTGTCCTGCGTGACTCGCAGGATGTAGCGGTCGCCGCGGACCATAGCGGTCGGGT
>JANQIZ010000240.1 GCA_028281895.1 Dehalococcoidia bacterium | reverse complement strand
TGAGCAGGCGAGCCATCCTCGACGATCTCGAACAGCTCATCCGCAGGGACCAGGGTCTCGCCCTTGAGCACCTGGCGAAGGGCCTGGATGGCCTCAGGGCGGAGCATCGAGAGGTTAGCGAGGGTTCGGTTCTTGACCTTGCCGCCCTCGCGGTAGCCCTCCCGCAGGAGGATGGCGGGAGGCGAGTTGCGGTTGGGGATGGTGGCAATGTACATGCCTACATCATGTCAGTGATAATGAACGATTACAATGTCTTTTGAGCTGTTTAATGCGATTTTGCATGTCAATAAATATCAACACAAAATCTCGAAGAGATCTACTGCTGCTCTGCACTCTCAACAACTTGGAAGGGATCTATGCCTCGATTCGTCCGGGAACTTCAGGCTAATGATCATTCTCTGACGGGGTTCTGATGATCGATGACACAAGTTCCTCCGCGGGGACTTTTCCCCGCGAAATACCGTCGCCCGCAGCCACACATCTACAGCGACAGCGAGATCGCCGATCTGATGGCTGCCGCCAGCCACATCCGCTCGGCGTTAGGACTGCGAGGCGCAACTCTCAAGACACTCATCGGTCTTCTCGCTGCCACCGGCCTGCGGCCCGGCGAGGCGCTCAAGCTCGACCTCGGCGATGTGGACCTCGTAGACGGCGTACTCGCCATTCGTGAGTCCAAGCTCCGAAGGTCCCGCGTCGTCCCTCTGGAACAGTCCGCCAGCGCTGCCTTGTCGGCCTACGCGGGGTTGCGAGATGCGGTCCTGCCTCGACGCGAAACACCGGCGTTCCTCGTGACGGAACGCGGATCACGCCTTGAGGGTGGCGTAGCTCGACGCACATTCGCCAACCTCTGCCAGGAGGTCGGTCTACGCCCTCGGCGTCATCGTCGGGCCGGACGCGGCCCCCGGCTTCAAGACCTCCGACATAATGCCGACACTCGGATTATGCTGAGTTGTGGGACAGGCGTCGGCGTTCAGCGCGGCCTCGACGCCGTATTGCGTTCTCGGAGGTCGGCATAATCCAGGGCTATCTTCCTTTTCTGACGGCGACAAGACCGGAAAGGAGGAGGAGATATGCTCGAACAGTTCTTTCACGATCGGAAAGCAGTGAAAAGGCTGCGAGAGGGACCAGTAGGGCCGCACCTGGATTCCTATGCGGCAACGCTCGCAGACCTGGGTTACACCGCATCCACTGGGCGCGATTATCTGGGAATGCTGTCCGAGCTAGGCCAGTGGTTGGCACGACACGACGTTTGTATCAAAGAGGTCGACGAGCAGGTAGCTGACGCCTTCATTGACGAGCGGCGACGTGAAGGTCGTCTGCGCAGAGGGCAAGCACGTACTATTCACTGCTTCATGAATCACCTCCGCGATAAAGGAGTTGTTCCTCCGGTCGAGGTCGATGAGACCGAAGCTCCGATGGACCTGCTCGAGAAGCAATACGAACGATACCTGCGGCTCGAACGCGGCCTTACCAGGGCGACAGTGATCAACTATTTACCGATCGTGCGCCGACTTCTCGTCGACCGGTTCGGAGGAGAAGAGCTACGGCTCAGAGAGTTAGAGCCATCGGACATATCGGACTTCATTCTGCGACACGCTCACTCCATGAGCCCCGGCAGGGCGAAGCTCATGGTGACTGCCTTCCGCTCGTTCTTCCGTTTCCTTCTGAATCGTGGAGAGATCGAAGTTGACCTGGGTGCATGCGTTCCCACAGTGGCGCGTTGGAGGTTGTCGACTGTGCCGAAGTACCTCACGACGAAGGAGCTCCAACGTGTTCTGAGCGCGTGCAGCCAAGGCACATCCACCGGCCGACGCGACTACGCGGTTCTTCTTCTGCTAGCCCGGCTCGGTTTTCGTGCCGGTGAGATCGTCGCCCTCAGCCTCGACGACATCGACTGGCGAGCAGGGGAGATCACAGTCCGGGGCAAGGGGTTGGTTCACGATCGTATGCCGCTGCCGGCGGATGTAGGTGGGGCCTTGGCTGCTTACCTGCACCAGGACCGACCTCGGTGTTCGAGCCGCCGGGCCTTCGTCCGGATGAAGGCACCTCGGCGCGGTTTTGCACATTCGTCCACGGTGAGCAGGCTTGTACGGCGCGCCGTGCAGCGCGCAGGGCTTCATCCTCCCACTATGGGTGCTCATCTGCTGCGTCACAGCCTGGCCACTGGGATGCTGCGTCGTGGCGGCTCGCTGGCCGAGATCGGTGAGGTTCTCCGACATCGAGCTCGCAACACCACGGAGATCTATGCAAAGGTCGACTTCGAAGGACTGCGTTCACTTGCCCTGCCGTGGCCTGTAGGTGGGGGTGGACAATGAGCGAGCTACGTAACGCGTTGGAAAACTATGTGGCGGTTCGCCGCAGCCTGGGTTTCGAGCTTCGTCTACCGGCCAGCTTGCTGCATCGATTCGTCACCTTTGCAGAGGCCGAGGGGGCGCAGCACATCACTACCGATCTTGCGTTCCGTTGGGCGAAGCAGCCTTGCGATGCACTGCCATCAACGTGGGCGTGGCGACTTGGAGTAGTGCGGCGCTTTGCCGTCTGGCAAACCGCAAACGATCCTCGGACCGAGGTTCCTCCCAATGGACTGCTTCCCCATAGATACCGTCGCAAGCCTCCCCATATCTACACCAACGACGAGATCGAAGCTCTCATGAAGGCGGCTGCCAGACTCCATTCCTCTACGGGACTGAGAGCACATACCTATTCGACGCTCTTCGGGCTGCTGGTCGTGACCGGAATGCGCATCAACGAAGCCCTGAACCTCAATCGAGAAGATGTCGACCTCGGTGCCGGGATCCTCAGTATTCGGCGGACGAAGTTTGGGAAGTCGCGGCTCGTGCCGGTCCACGTTTCCAGCCAGCAGGCGCTCAAGAGCTACGCCGAAACCAGGGATCGGCTGCTCCCGAGCGCCTCGCCGGTGGCCTTCTTTGTCTCGGAACGAGGAACTCGCATCACGGAGTACAGTGCCCGCTACACCTTCGCCAAGCTGTCCCAGCAGATCGGGTTGCGAGATGCTGCCAAGGGCCACGGTCGCGGCCCGCGTCTTCATGATATGCGGCATCGATTCGCCGCAAGGACATTGGTGAACTGGTACCGCGCTGGCCTTGACGTCGAGCGCGAGATCCCGAAGCTCGCGACCTACATGGGGCACGTCCACGTTAGTGACACGTACTGGTATCTCGAAGCCGTGCCCGAAATCCTTCAGCTCGCCACCGAGCGAGTGG
Organism: Dehalococcoidia bacterium; assembly: GCA_028281895.1. GTDB lineage: Bacteria > Chloroflexota > Dehalococcoidia > Lucifugimonadales > Lucifugimonadaceae > JAJCYX01. The sequence goes on along the minus strand of JANQIZ010000240.1, from coordinate 1,378 downwards.
TTGCAGGGCGGAAGGAGGCTGGGTCATGATTGCTGCCAGCTTCCAGGCCCTTCTGCAGTCCTTCTTCGTAGATCGCCTGCTTCGCCAAAGACAGGCAAGCGCTCACACCATCGCAGGCTACCGCGATAGCTTTCGTCTGCTGCTGCAGTTTGCTGCGCAACGACTCGGCAAGGCTCCATCGCGCCTTCAGATCGAGGATCTTGACGCACCCTTCGTCGGTGAGTTTCTCGATCATCTCGAGAAGGAACGAGGGAACAGTACGCGCACCCGGAACGCCCGACTGGCAGCGATCCATTCGTTCTTCCGATACGTCGCGCTGACCGAACCTGCCCACGCTCTGCTCTGCCAGCGTGTCATCGCGATGCCAAGTAAGCGCCACGAGCGAAAGCCTATCGCGTTCCTAGATCGGACGGAGATCGACGCGCTCGTCGCGGCGCCTAATCCCTTGACCTGGACCGGCCGACGTGACCGAACCTTGCTCACGGTGGCGGTTCAGACCGGGCTCCGTGTATCCGAGCTCATCGGACTTCTATGCCAAGACGTCGTTCTCAGAACCGGGGCTCACGTTTGTTGTGAAGGCAAAGGAAGGAAACATCGCTGCGCTCCCCTTCGTCAAGATGCTGCGATCATGCTCCGAGAGTGGCTCAAGGAACGGATGGGACAACCCTCAGACGTGGTGTTCCCCAGCATCCGCCGAGGCCCTCTGAGCCGTGACGCAGTCGAGCGCATCGTCACCAACCATGCCTCGACGGCCAAAGAGCGCTGTCCCTCCTTGAAATCGAAGAAAGTCACGCCACACGTGCTTCGCCACAGCGCGGCCATGGACCTCCTGCAAAGTGGTGTCGACCCTTCGGTCATTGCTCTTTGGCTTGGCCACGAATCGGTGGAGACCACCCAGATGTATCTCCATGCCGACCTGCGCTTAAAGGAAGAAGCACTGGCACGCACGAAACCTGCTGGCGCCTCGCCAGGCCGATATCGCCCCGACGATCAGCTCTTGGCCTTTCTGGAGGCACTCTGATTATGCCGACATCGAATCCCCCTCGCGCACCACCTCTCTGTGCCCGAGCTGAGAACTCGGCATAATCCGAGTGTCGGCATTATGTCGGTTATGCCGATATCGGCATAATCGCCACACCTTCGCTACGCGCAGGCTCGTCGAGTGGTACCGCGCCGGTCTCGACGTGGACCGGCTCATGCCACGTCTCGCCACATATCTCGGTCACGTCAGCACGGCCGAATCCTACTGGTACATCCAGGCAGTCCCCGAGCTGTTGCTGCTCGCCACCGAACGTCTGGAGACAGCCGCGCGCAGAGGCATCCGATGAGCGCGGCGAATCTCCCCGCACTCGTGCAGCGGTTTTTTGCCGACCGGCTG
>JANQIZ010000232.1 GCA_028281895.1 Dehalococcoidia bacterium | reverse complement strand
CTAACCCTCGCTTCTCCCTCAAGCGGCATGTACTCGATCATCTGACCAAAGCTGCCGCGGGCATGTTCGTGGATGAACTCCTGCGTAGCCTGCTTTGAGAATCCCTGTGCTCCAACGGGGCGGGCCACATCGGGAGGCATGAGGATCAGGCGCTGCACGCCACCTTTTTCTCCTTGCAGGCTTCGAGTTCCGAACGTACAGCCGTAGGCAAGGTTTCTCAGCAAACCCTCGGCCGTGTGGTTGCCCTGGTCCTGCACATCGAGCTCTCCATCGGTGATGAAGAGGCTAAGCGTGCTTTCATCCTTCTTGAACCCGCGATCTACGTGGAAAGGCTCCCACGGACTCATCTCTTCGTTCTCCGCGATGCACTGGATGAACTTGCGGGAGGTGCCGATAGTGTCCATGTCCATCTGGTTTGGATACCAGTAGCCGATGTTGCGGAAGCAGAGAGCGAAAGCACGTCCGATGAGCGTATTGACCTGGTTGTCGCGTCCCGGTCCGAGCGCTGATCGTGGATTAAGACCGATCTTGTTCGTGATCGGACCATTGACGATGAGCAGTGGAGCCTGCGGGCTGGTGGACATGAGCAGTGACTTGCCGCCCTGCCCGCCGATCTTCGAGAGCGCCTTCACTCCCGCTATCACAACAGGCAGATGTTCAGGCCTGGCTCCTGCCATAACGGCATTCACGGCGATCTTCTCGACAGTCGCCAGCCCGAATCCCGGCGGCATGTCACACACGACATGGTCAGGAGAAAGACTGGTGCCCGTGAGCATCTCATCGACCGCTTCACGCGTTGGAGGATGCATGAACAGGCCGTCGCCAAGATCGTCTCGGATGAAGGCGTCATTCATCTTCAGGATCGAGTCGTGCCGGTCATCGCCCTCGAATCTGTGCGTCGATTCGGTATCGAGAGAAGGTGATCGCGCGTCGATAGACGCGGTCAGCGAACCGACAATGTCGTCGATCGCATCCTCTGTCTGGCTCTGGCAGAACTCGGGTTCAAGGTTTCTGTAGATGCGCGGCACGACAACCCACTGAAGGTCAGGCATGCCGAATGCGCGAGAACTTGCGACAGCGTCGCTCTCAAAGCGTCCCGAGACGATGGCGACCGCCGGCCGGCCCATCTTCTCAAGCTCAATCATGTCGTGGACCATCCACGACGCGCACGTCCCTCAATCGGCAGTGGCGCCGATGACGACGTCGCACTCCTCTCCTGCCTGCTTCACCAGCGGTGGCGGAGCCGGGTAGTTGTTCCCGTTGTAGAAGTTGACCTTTACGTTCTCAAATCGCTCCTGGAGCATGCGGCCGGCTGTGTTGAGCGCGATGTCACCGCCGTGAGTTCCGCTCCAGAGCAGGCCAACGGTCTTGTTGTCGAGGGTGTCTGGCCGCGGACTCGCCTGGAAAGCATTGAGCACGCCGCGCTGGGGAGCGACCGGGTTGAGGACTTCGAGAAGATGCACGGACTTCCCTCCATGGATGCTGATGCAGGGCCGAATATGCGGCGATGTTACATCAGCTCTTGGAGAAGGTTCCGGTTGCCGGGATCGAGCTAGGAAACTTCGACCGAAGTGATCTCAGGAGCGTGAATCTGCAGCGAAGCCGTGAGGAACTGGGTGACCTGCTCAAGCGAGGGAACGCACTCGGGGCACTCTTCGTTTACTCCCGGCGTGTACTTCACAGACAGTGAGTCACTGCCAGAAGCGACCAGGTCGAGCGTGCCGCCTTCACTGGCGACCATCGTCTCTATCTGCTGCAGGACGAAGTCGACCTTGTCGTTTGAAGTTGTCGCAACCATGAGGCGTGCTCCCTTTCGTGACGTGGTCGAATAGTATCGGAGTGCTACTTAAGCCAGCTACAACGTCTGAAGCGCTTCGTCGATCTCGCTCGTGTCGAAGCCCTCTAGCACCCGATCGCCGATCACCGCCACTGGAGTTGAGTCAAACCCCAGCTTGACCAGCTCTGACCTGCCTTCGAGGTCGATCGAGACATTCTTCTCGGTGAACTCAACGCCTCGCAGCACGAGAAACTGCTTCACCATCTCGCAGGTGCTGCACATGTTGGACGAGTAGACCGTTACCTGGGACACGTAGATTTCCACCCAAAAAGCCCGGTCAAATACCGGACCCTTTTCTCTACGAGGCTGTACTAGCGGCCTTGGGGCGCTTGGTCCCTTCTGTAGATAGTCGACTACTGTGCCGCTCCATCTGCTCCATCAGGGACCTTGCCAGAGACTGGTTTTTTTTCTCTAGATACTCGTCGACGTTGAAGTTTGGGTCCCGAAGAAGCTCTTCCATTGCCTTTACCGTTTGCCGTTCCTGTGCCATTTTGTCGCTCCATTGCCGGGACAACGTACCTGATGTAATGCCGAGCTTCGGGGCGAAGCATATATTGAATCAACCACTCCTGCATCAACTCCAGCTCGGCGTCTTTCCCTTCCTCCAAATTGACCCCGTAGCTTTCTGCTCTTTCCCTGTCAACGACAAAATCGTGAGGGTGGGCAGTGTACACAAGGCTAGCGATTAGCCTGTTGATCCGTTCTCGTTCGTAGTCAGCCAACCCCAACAGTTCATTCATATACGATGCAACTGCCAATAATTCGGCGTTCCAGTCCTGCAGCAGAACTGGGTCCACCTGCCTCGTCAACACCTGATACGGATAGGTGACTTCGTCCGGTGCTGTAGTCTCAAGGTCTTGCTTAAGATCGTCCAGAGCTCTTTGCATCGTATTTGCAGAAACTCGAACGATATGACTCTCTTGGTTCTGACTGTACGGTACTTGGGGGTCAACCGGACCGATACGGCTAAAATCTCCCATAACAACTCGGTTGGCTGCCAACGTAATGATCGTTCCGCCACTTGTGGCTATGTGCGGAACGAACGCTGTGATGTCCTTGAATGTCTGCCGTAGGCGCTTCGCCACCACGTACGAGGATGGTATGAGCCCTCCTGGGCTGTGCACCAAGAGCCATAGTGATCGTTTTCTGTAGTCAGGATCAGCTTCGGCAATCTGCGCTAACGCGGCTCGAATCCCGTACTCTTCAAATAGGCCGATTTGAGCTGTTACTTGACGACCCGGCGATACTTTCACACCAACATAAGGTGCGATAAAGGCAAGAATGACAGCGTCGTTCGATCTCGCTAACTCAGCCAGATCAGCGCCAAGTTCCTCCTCAGGAGATTCGGCTTCGACTTGCACTACTTGCCCTAGACGCGCCAGTAAGCGCTCGTGGGCGGTTTCGGATGATTCGGTCATCCTGTCGAGTCTACCACCCTTAGCCGATCTCCTCACTCTGCCGCAAAATACTTCCCGAATTTACATGACTCTCCTAATCCCCCTTACTCCTCCACTACGAACTGATAATCCAGTCGATCTCCGGACGATTCACCCCACACCCAGAACGTCGATCCTCTGACAGATGCCGGGAGCATGGACCACTCCTCACGGTCACCAGCCACAAGCTCGAATCCGGATGACTTTGCGGCGGAATCGGACGCTAAGAACACTGAGCCCGTATTGCCAGCTCTCGCTTTGAACACAGCAGTTCTCACTCGCGGCCGAGGCGCAGACTCCAATTGAACTGCATCAACGGAGTCGGCGATGTTGAGTGATGCGACAAGCAATCGTGCCATCTAAACCTCCGTCACCACCAGCCGGAATCGGCCCTTCTCGTGAACACCGGTCTCTTCTTCGCTCCGCAGGCTCACAGGGATAACCAGCTTCGGCTCAACGGGCCCGTGCGCGGCGTCTTTGTATGCGAACCTGACCAGCGACTGCTTCTCAAATGTCTGCTCCAGCGATCTTCTGACCTCGGCCGCGCTCTCTTCGGCATCGACGTCGATGGTGAAGCTGTATGCCCATCGGATGGGCTGAGCCTTGATGTAGTTGAGAGACAGTCGTCTGACATCAGGACTGTGCAGGAGATGAGTTGAGTCAGTGAAATTGATGTTCATCTCGACTCCAAGAGAGATCCTGTCGAACAGCACGCCGGTCGGCTCGTTCTGCTCATTCCTGATCGGAACCGTAATGGCGTGATATCCCGGCTCGTTCATCTCAATGACAGTTCCCGAAGTGTCGCCATTGTCTCGTGTGTAGGTGATTCGAACGCTCTCGTTGGAATCGGGAATCGAAACCTCTAGCCCGATGCTCACGGCCAACTTGTCTCTGCCTGATACGAATCCGTCGAACCAGGGTGTTAGCAGATGGCCTTCCGGCACGAAGCCGAAGCTGCTCTGCCCTGCGAGATCAGCGCTCAAGACGGGAAGCGCGACAGCAGCTGTGCCAGCGGCCACAAATGGCTCAAAGTGACCAAATAACAGGCGATGCTTGCCATTGGATGTCGAAAGGAACATGCCTCCAACATCGTCACCGGCATCGAACACACCATGTCCGTTCGCTGGAAAACTGTTCCACGAATGGCCATCCCACTGATGGATAACTGCCGAACCATCTGTCAGGAAGAAGATTCCGTCGATGCCCGGATGTGCTTCCTTGTAGTAGCCAAGCTGCGTCCGGCTAGTGTTGCTGTCCGAGATGATGGGTGGCGTTACGTTGTCGATAACGTTGGCCGGGCCAGGTGTGAACCTGAAGACCCGCTGTTCACTGGTGTAGTAGACAGATCCGTTCCAGGCAGCGGCCGTCGCGTTCGATTTCGGTAACGAGAGACCCGTGTTGCGGAATCGCTCGTTCAGATTGTCGTAGACCCACAGGCCGCGCCGGGTCGCCACGTACAGCGCCTCCGGGTCTCCGCGGTCTCCCGATGGACCGGCAAACAGGTTGACCACTTCATCCAGTGGCTCTGGAAGATCGGCCACCTGCGTCCAGCCACCGTCAAGGTCGCTAGTGAACGAGAGCTTGCCGAAAGAATCGGCGCCCCAGAGCAGATCGCGCCAGAACGTCACTCGGCTCATAGGTGTCGTGTCGCGGCTCCACGCGGTCGTATCGCTAGCGTCTGCAGACCAGTCGGTGGCAGTGCCCTGGGCAACTACCGTGATATTTTCTCCATTGAGCACGCCCGTGGTGGCGTCGGAAACACTGTTGGCAAGGACTCGCATCGGGAGTGACGCGAACGAATCATTAGCATCGCTGTACGCATACACTCTCCTGTCTTCGACCAGGAAGAGGCTGTCGTTGAAATCGAAATACCTGCTGAACGAAGTGCCAAGTCCGCCACCAATCCGGCGGACTCTTGGGCCGAGTAGCAGGTGGCCCGGGACACGCGTGTACAACGAGCTCCAGCGATTGCGCTGGAAGTCTCGTGCATCCCTGATCGTCTCAAGACCGAAGCCGTCCTCCCATGAGCGCCAGGTAGCAGTTGAAACGAGAGGGTTGGACTCATCGGTGTAGTCACCGATTACGGTCTTCGGCGCAAAACGCGTCGCAAGCTCACGCTGAACATGGCCATCAATGCGATATGAACGGCCATCGAGATGAACTTCGCCTTCATTGGTTACCGATGGCTGAGGCATTAGTCGTCCACCCACTTGATGTTGGAAGGTGTGTTCATGCGAAGCCGCATGGTCTGCGCCAACTGCTCATACAGATCGGCCTGGCGCGCTGCTGCGTCTCGTTCGGGCCCGCGCCTATCGCTCCGAGACCGCAAGACACCTGCCGCAGCGGCATTGATGACGTACTGCGAATCGATCTCGCACAACTGGGAATCAGAAGTCAGCAGGGAAGGAGCCCTGACACCCGTCACACGGAGTCTTGTGTAGGGCAGCCGGGCGCTCGGCTCAAGGATCACGGACCTGTCTGCCGGATTCACGCTCCAGAACTCTGCGGGCACCCGATGCCAGGTCTCAGAGTTGGCACGTGACAGCTTCACATCATCGATCCACGCGGTCACAGCTCCGGCATCGCTGCTGCCAACCGCTATTCGCACGGCGTCCAGGCTTCCGTTCTTCTCAGGGGAGGAAATCTCGAGCACCGCGTACTGCCATCGGTTTTCGACAGTCGCAGGGATCGCCAGGGATTCATGAGTCGACGAGCCCTGTCGGAGTTCAATAACCAGATTGGAAGATGTCGTTGGAGCGCTCGACTTGTGCCAGAACTCCACCCGGTTGAAGCCTCTCGCTTCACGAGAGGTGAACACCGCATCGGCAAGTGCGTCGCCAGCCCCAGCCGCCTCGGTGATAGTTATTCGGTTCGCCGCGCGTCCTTCGCGGAAATCGGCAGTGTCGGATTCGACGATCGCGTTTGAGGACATCGCAAGTGCTGGTGAGTCCATCGACGCTATCTGTGCGCCGGTATAGCGCGACCGCCAACTGATATCCCGCACACCTGTCCATGAATCCGTAACTTCGAATGCGCTGACATCTCCGCCGGTGTGGAAAGAGCCGTCTATCGAGTTCACCGCGCCCTTGCGAGTAACGCCTGAGATCGCCTGGTTAATGAACTCATGCACTCGTTCGGGTGGCGCGTCTGCATCCCAGAGCTCATAGCGCCAGCTACTGCCCGTAACCGAAGAGAATGGCTCGGCAACGGTGAGCGTCCGCTCATCAAGTGACGACGCGGTTACCCGGCGAGTCTGGCCGACTCCTGCTGAATCGGTTGCGTAGATCCACCTGCCGCGGTGTTCGTTCTCGACACCAAAGGCCAGTGCGTCGTCGACAATGCGTGACTGGTTCGAAGCCGTGCCGGTAGGCATTCGCTCGACCGTCCCTGTCTCCTGTCTTAGCGCACCCAGCATCTGGCCGATCGAGTGCCTCAACTGCTTCCTGCTGCGACGTTGTGTCACTGGCATCCCACCACCTCAATACCCACTTCGAGACCTGTATCGGACAGCTTGCTAATCGACGACCTTCCTCACCTGGAGACTGACGGGCCAGTAAGAAACGGCGCCTCCTGAGTCGACAAGCTTGATGTCGCCTTCATGTGTTCCTGCGACCCAGGGCGATGACTGAATCGACGTGATGTCCCACTTCACGAGTCCGTCGGAACTGGTGACAGCATCCGCCGCTTCGTCGATCAGGAGTGAGCTGCCTATGGACAGGCTGAACGTGCCACTGGACGTCACCTGCGACGGGTTGACCGCACCGTCGATCGTCAACACCGCCTCGAGAGACAGATCCGCCCCTGCCGGCACTCCGTCCGGCCCTCCCCAAATACTCCTGGTCATCACATCCCTCCTCTGAGGCAGTGCACTACCGGGCGTTCAGTCTCACCCTGTGCGAACTGGCTCCTGCGGTCACTGCTCGATGTGCGAAGCTCGCATTCACTCGGACTCTCTCTGTATGTAGCGGGCCTGTCACCACTACCGGTGCACCCGCCCTGAATCCAAGGGCCGCCAGCACGGCTGTCAGGAATCCCATGCTCATCCCCTCACTTCACCGACGCTTTCGCGTGCATGAGCGACTATCTAGTTAGCGTTCAATCTTTGTAGAAGAGATTGACGACGAGGTCGCTGGCAGGAGCCGATGTATCGGTCAACCCCGCGCCACCCGCTGCCAGCGCCGAGATCCCACTGGACATCAAGATGCCCTGTGCGAACGTGACATTAGCCCCGCCTTCAGGCGGTATGCCCAGATTGAGAGCTGGTGAGGTGCTTCCCTTGGTAACACCGGTCGAATCATCAGAGAACACTTTGGCGTAGACGATCGACGCGGTGTCCGGGTTGGTGAGCATGTACCCGTAGAGCCGGCCGGGATTCGCAGATACGGTCTCAAGGGCTGAGCTCAGCACGGTAGTGAAGGTCTGCAGCGCCCCTCCAGAGTTTCCGCCGATGGCATTGAGTCCGACACCAATCTCTCCAGCAGAATCGTTGGATATGGAGACAGAAGAGCCACCTGTGATAGATACGGACGCGTTGCCCTGTATCGTGACAGTGCCGGTGATAGGAATGGAAGAATCGCCGTTTGCGCCGCGTACGAAGAAGGGCGCAGACGACGACGTGCCGGAGCCGTTCACCTGAATGGGCAGGGGGTTGGCCGTGTCGGTAAGGTTGGCGGTGTTCAAAGGGCCCCATGCGAGCTTCCCGATGGGATAATGCACCGACGATCCACCGATCGCGTCCGTTGCGAAGATCTCACCTGCTGAATCGACAAGCTCGCTTGTGAAGTTGTCTGGCATATGGGACCTCCACTCAACCTTTCTGCCGGCTCCAATCACGCCGGCCCTGGGTGCATGACAAAAGACTATGGCTCGTGATTTGCCTGGTGAATCACAAGATGTCAGGCGTAAACCTCAGCCTGGAAAAGGATTGGAACGATGAGTGAGATCAGCGAGCTCGCAACCGAAGTGGGAACACTGCTTAAAGAGCGCGGCGAAACGGTTGCGGTATCGGAATCATCAAGCGGAGGCCTCGTGTCGGCGGTTCTCCTGGCCGTTCCGGGAGCTTCGGCCTACTTCATGGGCGGAGCGGTGATCTATACAGGCACTGCTCGGGAAGAGTTCCTGGGCATCGATCTTGATGCTTACCCTGGCATGCGATCTGCCAGCGAGTCGTATGCAGCCCTGTGCGCCCGCGCTGTGCGTGAGCGTCTCAACACGACCTGGGGATTGAGTGAAACCGGCGCTGCCGGGCCCTCAGGCAATCGCTACGGTGATGAAGCAGGACACACATGCGTGGCGATCTCCGGCCCCGTTGAACTCGTGGCAACTCTCGAAACCGGAATCAGCAACAGGACAGAGAATATGGACCGCTTCACGATCAGAGCGCTGGAGTTGCTCAAGGAAGCGCTGTCCACCTAGTCATCCTCTGCGTCGTCGGCTCCTAACGCTGATCCTGTTACTCGCTACGGGTGTTCGCATACGCACGCCTGCGTGGCCCATGACGTTGACGAAGAGATAGGTGAGCGCCTTGATCCCATCGCAATACTCGTCGCGCGGAACACGCCCAACCACATCTCCTGTCCGATTTGTGTTCCATCGATACACGTGAGTCTGCCCATCGAACGGGTTAGGCCCACCACCCAACTCCGAGATCAGCAGCTCGCACCTGGAATCGATCACTATGCCCGGCTCACCGGTCTCAGGATCGATTTTCAGGCATGAATCGAAGCGGTCAATGCCAGGAAGAATGCTCACGCGCTCGTGCTGCAGCACCAGGCCAGTCAACCTCCACCAGACCTCTGCGTTACTTTCCTGCGCGCCTGCATGAGCCGTGCCTGCGGTGTCGATCACACCATGTTTATTGGGATTCGACCACCAGTCACGCTTCATCGCCAGTTCGCAAACATCGGCAACTGTGAAGCCCGGCATCGCAAGCCGGTTCACTGCGATCTCGTCGATGACCGCCCATTGCCGATGGCCACTGTCGAATCGGCGGAGCTGGCACACCTCTACCGCATATGTAGACGGCTGGCCTGAATAGCCGGGATCGATGCCGATGTACACAGGCTCATGCGGATCGTATTCGGCACTTCGCACATGAGTATCGGTCGAGAAGGATGCGTGCACCCTGCCGGAGGGTGGAACAGGCAGCCCCAGGTGCCTCTCTCTGAACTTCGCTTCAGGAAGAGCTTTTCTGAGTGCGACGATCTGCGGATCGTCTTCTCCGTCAGGAAACAGCGCGGTGTTCGAGTGGGATGGCAGAGAGAAGCTCCGAGCGTTCTCCTGCTTCTGGGCGGCTCTCGCCTGCCACTTAGTCCATTGCGACGCGTACCAGCTGAGTGAACCCTCGAACGTGCCCTCCATGTGCAGCCAGCCAAACCCCGGAAACCTTCTACGCGCCTCCGAGCACCTCGACAGGAGACGGTGAAAGACATCCTGGCTAACGCGCGCCGCCTCGCAGAGAACGATCCATATGGGCGATTCCATTCCAAGGCCGGTCGGATCGAAAGCAGACTTGGTTCTGATCGTGAATACGCCTTGCCTCTGGCCATTTGCTGAACCTGGAACTGGCAGCTTGATCTCGCCCGGATCCACACGCGATGTGTAGTTGACGCCCGGCCATAGCATCTGGAGATCGCGGCCGATGGAGCCTTCCGGATGCATGAATTCGGCGCGGGTCGCCTCGTAGTCGGCAGCTACAAGCCATGCGACGTGCCCGGCAGCCTGCTCCCGATACCTGCCAATGAACTCCATCGTGGAGAGCACAGCCTTCATCGAGGCTGTTCGAGACTTCCCGCCTCGATAGCCGCCAGCCACGAGCTGCGTCAGGTGATCGTCATTGAGAATCTCTCGCTGCGCGGGCGTCGGCATATAGCCGAGCGCGTCGAAAACTGCTTCTTGTGTGAGCTTCATCGTTCAGGCAAATGAGCATAGGCGGAATAGTTGCACGGGCCCTTTCTCCGAGTATCAGGCTATGTCCGTGCGCGATGTTGATCATCCCGCGAGTCAGCAGTTCGACCAGCGCCACGACCATTCTGGAAATGGCTAAGATGGCGATCGTCTCCTCAACGTTCGATAACCACTCTTCATCACCGGTGATACATGACCAACAGGCGCGCAGATTCCGAATCCGGCACAAGGCCCAACATCGTTCTCATCATGGCCGACGACCTTGGCTGGTCGGACCTTGGCTGCTACGGGTCAGAGATCAGCACGCCAAACCTCGATAGCCTGGCGGCAAGTGGCATTCGCTTCACGCAGATGTACAACTCCGCGCGCTGCTGCCCCTCGCGCGCATCGCTTCTCACAGGGCTCAATCCGCACCAGGCTGGTATTGGCCACATGGTCAACAACATGGGCCTCCCTGCATACCAGGGCTACCTGAACGACAACTGCGTAACGATTGCGGAGGTCTTGAAGAGCTCCGGATACCGGACGCTGATGGCTGGCAAATGGCACGTCGCAGGCGATCAGGTGAGCCTGCCGCCCGGATGGCACCCGAACATGCCCGGCTATCCATCTCCGCGCGGCCGAGGCTTCGACCGCTTCTATGGAATCCTCTCCGGTGGCGGCAGCTACTACAACCCGAACATGCTGATGGACGATGACACTCAGATCAGCGTTGAGACAACGGACTATCACTTCACAGACGTCATCTCCAGTAAAGCTGTTCAGTTTGTCGACGATGCTGTCCACAGAGACGAGCCGTTCTTCCTGTACATGGCCTTCACCGCGCCTCACTGGCCTCTGCACGCGTGGCCTGACGATATAGAGCGGTATCGCGGGAAGTACCTCAAGGGCTGGGACGAGACGCGAATGAATCGCCACGAGTCACAGCGCGGGCTGGGAGTCGTCGATCCCAGATGGGAGCTGTCGCCACGGGAGCCTGCAGTCCGACCCTGGGATGACGAGCAGGAGAAGGAGTGGCGGGATGTTCAGATGGCGGTCTATGCCGCCCAGGTGGAGCAGGTTGACCGCGGCATCGGCAGGCTGATTGAGAAACTGAAGGCAAGCGGAGAGTTCGAGAACACGGTGATCGTGTTCCTCGCAGATAATGGGGGATGCGCAGAGTTCCTTGCCGAAGACACGACGGTGCCAGATCCAGAGCGCTACAACTATCCAACGGTCGATGGCCGCGTAGTCCGAACTGGCAACTCGCCCGATATCGAGCCTGGTCCGCCCGATACCTTCGCCAGCGTCGATATCGCCTGGGCCAATGTGAACAACACGCCGTTCCGGCTGTTCAAGCACTACACCTACGAAGGCGGTATCTCGACGCCTTTCATCATGCACTACCCGAATGGCACGAACTCAGGCGGGTCGATCTTCAACAATCCGGCGCACATCACAGACATCAACGCGACTTTGCTCGATCTTGCCGGTGCAAGCTATCCGTCAACGTTCAATGGCCACGACATCAAGCCGCTCGAAGGCGAATCTTTTGCCAGCGTGCTCAGCGGGCATGAGTGGGAACGGGATAAGCCGATCGCCTGGGAGCATGAGGGCAACCGCGCTGTGCGAATGGGCGATTGGAAGCTAGTCAGCGAGATCGCCGATCCGGGTGATCCGAACTCTCGCGCCGTCTGGGAGCTGTACAACATCCCTGAAGATCGAGTCGAATCCAATGATCTCATCAACGGTGACAGGGACCGCGCGGACGGCATGCTTCGCTACTACAACGAGTGGGCTGAGCGATGCGAAGTTGAAGACTGGGCGACGGCGCCGTTCAACCCGCGGCCGGCATTGAACACCTACTCGCGTCACAATCATGGCGGGCCTGTGATCGCAGCGCGGCTTGGCCCAAGACGCGGCCTAGCGCGCTAGGCATCCAGCGCGTAAGAACCTCTGCCTGACAGGCTGCTTCAACGCGCCCATTGAGATTCATAGACTCGGAACATGTCTGAGGCGATCTGCCTCAAGTCGTGACTGCATCTGTGGAGGTGGGAGTTGGTATCTGAGTCACCTGCTGAATCTTTCGATCAACAGAGCAATCCGGATTCTGCGTCCGAGCTTGAGTTCGAGATCATCGATGGAACTTCGCCTGAGCAGTTGGAACGTGAGCGTGAGCTCCTGTCGCCAACCCTGGATGAAGCTCCAGAAGACGACACTCAATCTCGCGAGCCAGAGCACGATGCAAGTGAGATCGAAAGGCCTCTCGCTGACTCGGATGCTATCGAAGATGCGAGCAAGCGCGAGCCAGCACAGCCTGAGCCTCGCAGCTACTCGCAGGCCGAGGTGTCAAAGATGCAGGCGGCATGGGCGAAACAGATCGAACAGGCGCGTCGATCAGAGGCGGCCGCGAGCAAGCAACTGGAACGGTATGACCTCGATGCCGCAGTAGAGGCGACGCTCCGGACTCAGGAGCGTGAACTGGCGGCGGAGGTCGGACCAGACGCGGCTTCGCAAACGGTGAGATCGCCTCGGAACGCCGCACTGGTCAGGCAGACACTGGCGACACAACAGCAACTCAAGCGCTCCGAGGCTGAGAGAACGCATGCGGTGCAGCAGCAGGAGCTTCAGGCCCGCTACATCGTTGCGCAGTCGCTCGCCCGCGAACACTCGGTTGCTCCTGAAGACTTTGAAGCGCTGGCTTCTGCGTCCACACCACGTGCGATGCAGAACCTGGCGCGAAGGCTAGGAAAGGCCAGCAGTGGCACTGCCAGAGATCGTGTCCCGGCAGAGACTCCTCAGACCGAACTCGAAAATGGATACAGCGCAGGTCCTCAGCCTGAGACACCGCAGAGGCGGCTCCAGCGAATCAGGGAGAAGCCTTCGTGGGAGTGGACTGAGGCCGACCTGCGTTACATGAAGACAGGTGAAGTGAGGTAGCCATGGTCGAGACGGCCACTACTGGAAACCTGGAGCAGGCGCAGAACACGATCATTCGTGAGGCGCGCTACACCCAGGAAGCAAATTCGCCATCCTGGCAGCTGATCGACAAGGTCAGGCTGCCGAAGGGCGCGTCGACGGTTCGGGTGCCGAAGGTTGGACAGTTCACGATTGCCGACCTTGTTGATGGCACAACGATCAGCACTGAGCAGTCGATCAACATGTCGCTTGTCGATCTGACGGCGACTGAGCGCGGAGCGAAGATCGTCATCACGGACAAGCTTGCGAGGCAGCACGGAACGACCGATGTGTTCCGAATGATCGGCAGGCAGTTTGGTGACGCCGCTGCGCGCAAGCAGGACCAGGACGTGCAGGCTCTGTACCCCGGTCTCAACGGGGGAGTCGCATTCGGAGCGGCAGGAGCGACATTCTCGCTCTCCAACTTCGCAGCGACTATCGCGAAGGCGCTGGGCGGAGGCGCATCGTCAACAGACTCGGACGGTTCGGAGCCGTTCGATCCTGACTATGCCGTGCAGCATCCGCATGCCGTGTTCGATGTCGTGAAGTCAGCGACGGCGATCGGCTCCGGCGCCAATCAGCGCATCAACGACCGGCAGGAAGAACAGCTCCTGAAGCGATTCTTCACGGGGATCGCATTCAATGGCGTTGATCTGTTCGAATCGAAGAACCTGTTCGTCGATTCGTCTGGTGACGCGACCGGTGTGATCGCTCAGAGAGACGCTCTGATCGGCCTGACAAGCGTTGACTGGCGCACCGAGCGGGAGCGAGACGCATCGCTGAGGGCAACCGAGGTGGTGTTCACTTCCGACTACGGCGTGTTCGAGCTGGATGACACGCACGGAGCGCCCCTGCTCTACGACGCGACGGCTCCGTCTGACGCTGCATAGCCAGACACGGATTCAACCTGCGGCAACGCGGGAGCGGCGGTCCTTCCATGGGCCGCCGCTCTATTCGAAGGAGACGCAAATGCAACTCCTCAGAGATGAAAATCAACGTGTCCTGGAGGCACAGGGATTCGGCATCGCTGAGCTCACCGGCTTCGAGGATCACTCGATTCCGCTCTACGCGCATCACAGCACCGGAGACAAAGCGCCGGGTGATGTTGTGCTGCGAGCACGAGTGAGCAATCCGGATGCGCTCGATGACGGCGAGGCATCGTATCTGGCCCGCAAGGCGTTTCATGGGATGTTCCCGTGGCAGCCAGGCGCAGAGTGCATGCGACGGGAGTTCGTGGATGTTCAGATATCCAGGAAGGACAGTTCGGTGACTGAGAGTCCGCGGGTTGCGGGCTGCCGCTGGTGCAGAAAAGGCGAGGTAGGGTCGCCAAAATCGGATTCCAAAGGGAAACTCAGAAAGCCTCGGAGATCTCGCGCCTCGGCAAAGGCTTAGAAGGTGGCTCCGTCTCCTTCACGGACACTGTACAGACTACTCAGCGTTTCTCGCGTCCACTGATTCTCGCTCGACTCCGGCGCTGATCCAGTGGAAGACTCGATAGAACTCAACGCCGCTGGCATGTCTACATCGAACTCTGTGAGTAGCACCCTGGCCTGATCCGGCTCATCTGCTGTAACCCACTCCGCCACGATCGATCGGGACTCTCGGATCGATCGGACGAGTTTCGCTGAGCGAAGATCGACCCCGTGCGACTTCTCAAGATGCATCCGCATATAGGTGCGTCGAAAGCGAACAGGGCACAGGAACGGATCATCCGTCGAGCAAGCGTTGCAGATGATCAATCTGATAGCTGTCTGCCCTGCTGGACCAGGCTTTACCATTCGTCAGATCCCTGTCCAGGAACGGTCATAACCATGCGCCTCCAGGAATCAGCGCTGACGCGCCAGCATTTCCTGCTGACTCCATCGATATGCCGGTCGACAGACACAGCCGCGCCCCGCGATTTCAGCCTGCTGAGGCCTTCGAAGATCCTGGAAGCCGGAAAGCGGCCTCTCAGTGCTCGGACAATGACCTCTTCCGGCAGTTCAACGGCCACACCACCACCAATCGTCGAGAACAGCCATACGATGAACTGCTCCACGTCCTCTTCCAGCGCGACTGTGCCTGCAGACCTCACCCACTTCACCTCCACCCGTTCCACGCCAGAATATTAGCACATATGTTCTATTCTATCAGCAGATCGATGGCGATGCTATTCGAGCAGAATGCGAGGCTCAGGCCGCCGCGGATGAAGAGCCGGGAAAGCTGACCTGAAGGCCTTCGTGGCTAGAGGCGCGTGTGACGTTGCAGTAGATCAGCGCGCCCTGGGTGAGGAGTCGGACCACTTCGACCGGCAGCGCTTGCCTCAGTGACATCGCCGCATCAATGTCAAACCTGAATGCCAGCTCTTCGGCCTCAGGCCAGAACCAGAGCGAGTCGCCATCATCACCGCAGAAGATGTAGCCGGGCGCTGTGCCATACACGGATGCGGAATCCGACAACGGGTATGGAGGGCTATCCGCTATCGGATTACCGTCCGCTGTCACTCTCTCGCCAGCGATGCCGGGAGGAACGTCGACAAAGCGCATGGCATCAGCATCGAACCAGTCAGACACGAGCGGCTGCTGTGCCTGCTTCGATGCCTGGTCGTCGCCGAAATCGTTCAGATCGTCATGGCTCGCCATGCAGGTAGTGTCATTCTGTATCCATGCGCTGCCCATGCAGTTTTTCCGACACTCTGGCGTGGCAAAACACGCATGGCTCAGTTCTCGACTGACGCGGGTGTTGTTCCATGACCGGCTTCATCAGATAAAGAACAGATACACAGCAACAGGAGGCCGGCAATTGAATCTACTGCTCTACCTTCGAGGCGGATTGGCCTGGCTTCTGAAGGCAATCCAATCCTGGATGGAGACGGGCTCGCGGGTAGCCAGGATTGAGCAAGAGATACTCTCGCAGCAAAACGAGTATCTGCAGCGAATCGAACAGCTCGACTCCGCCATCGAAGCGGTCTCTGAGACTATGACTGAAAGATTGGCTCGGATCGACCGAAGGCTGGATGCTCTCAATATCGATCTCAGTCGCGAATTAGCCCGTCGGGAAGATGCTTTCAACAGCAGGCTCGATCGCTGGACGCAGCAGATCACAGCACAGGTCAACCAGGTCTATGCATCGGCGATGCGCATCCCTGCCGAATCACCAGGACGCTAGCCGTCCAGCGCCGCGGTTGCCCAAACCGTCCGATACCATCTGGTCGCAAATCCAAACCTTCGATCAGATCAGACTCAGAGGATGGGCGCTGGAATGCAGACTTCGACACTAGGAAAGACCGGCCTTGAAATCTCCAGGCTCGGCATCGGCCTGTCCGAGACGGGATTCAACCTGTCAAAGGCTGAAGAAGACCAGGCCACCCAGGTGCTGAACACAGCGCTGGACCGCGGCATCAATTTCCTGGACACCGCGGCCTGTTACGACCTGAGCGAAGAGCAGATTGGCGCTGCGGTATCGCATCGAAGATCAGAGTTTGTCCTGGCGACGAAGGCCGGCCACTTCTTGCCTCGCAACGAGGGAGAAGACTGGACAGCCGAAGTCATCACCAACAGCATTGACCGCTCTCTCGAGCGCATGAAGACGGATCACGTCGATGTGCTGCAACTGCATTCGTGCACAGTTGAGGTTCTTGAGCGCGGCGAAGTGATCGAAGCGTTACAGCGTGCCAGGGATGCTGGCAAAACCAGGTTCATCGGCTACTCCGGCGACAACGAAAACGCCGAATGGGCGGTCAACTCCGGGATATTCGACACCCTCCAGACCTCCTACAACCTCGTGGACCAGAAAGCCAGGTACAACCTGCTGCCGGCTGCTGAGAAACAGGGAATGGGCGTGATCATCAAGCGTCCGATAGGCAATGCGGTCTGGGGAGCCAAGGCAGATCCGAAGCCGTACGAGCACATCCCGTCATACACAGAGGAGTACTTCAGGCGCGGTCAGGCGCTGCAGGCAGATGGCCCGCTTCCCGATGAGCCTGCCGATCGCATACTCACCGCGCTGGGCTTCGTGATGGCCAACGATGTTGTGGATGTGGCCATCGTCGGCACGCAGAGACCGCATCACCTGGAATCGAACATCGAGATGATGAACAGCTCGCTGCCTATTGCATCTGCTGCTGTTGATGAGCTACAGGCGCGCTACGATCGTCTGTCTGATAACTGGGAACAGCGCGGCTAGCCGGAAACATCGGCAAGCTGGTACCGAGGGTGGGATTCGAACCCACACGCCCCCTAGGGGGACCGCGGGGTTTAAGCCCGCTGCGTCTACCATTCCGCCACCCCGGTACTGCATCTGCAATGATATCGGCGCCCTGCCGTCGCACGACTGCATTGGCACGCGGACCAGGATATTAGCGAGGACCGATCATGGCGGACCACAGTCAGAACGACGACGCAATCGGCATTATTGGCGGCACCGGCCTGTACGAGTTGCCCGGATTCGAGTCGGCGCAGTGGGTGACGATTGACACCAACTTCGGCAAGCCGTCCGACCAGCTGTTGATAGGTGAACTGGAGGGGCAGCGTCTCGTCTTCTTGCCCCGCCATGGCCGCGGTCACAGGATATCCCCAACCGATATCAACTACCGCGCAAACATCGAGGCAATGAAGCGGGCAGGTGCAAGCCGAATCGTGTCGTTTAGCGCAGTCGGATCGCTTCGGGAAGAGCTCGAACCCGGAACCTTTGTGATCGTCGATCAGTACATAGACCGCACATTCGCTAGAGAGAAGACCTTCTTCGGGCCTGGCTTCGTCGCCCACGTCAGCATGGCTGATCCGGTCTGTGAAAGCATCGGCAACTCACTTGAGCAATCAGCCAGGGCTTCGGATATCCGCGTCGAGCGCGGCGGAACCTATGTAGTCATGGAAGGCCCGCAGTTCTCGACGCGCGCCGAGTCTGAGCTGCACCAGTCATGGGGAGCCGACCTCATAGGCATGACCAACATGCCCGAAGCAAAGCTCGCGCGTGAGGCTGAGCTCTGCTACGCAACTGTGGCTATGGTGACCGACTACGACTGCTGGCACGATGAGCATGAAGCGGTCTCGACGGCTTCCGTGCTCGATGTGCTGCGGCAGAATTCAGATCAGGCAAGAAACCTCATCAAAGCTGCCGTGCCTGCTATCGCTGCGCAAGCATCGCCCTGTTCCAGCGGCTGCCATACCTCGCTCGAACACGCTGTTGCGACCCCGCCCGATCATCGCGATCCGGAGTTAGTCCGGAAGCTATCTGTTGTCGCAGGGCGAGTAGACGGCCGCTCCGGCTGGTAGGTCAATTCGGAGCGGCCATCCGACACTACTTGTTTGGCTGCGGAGTGATTCGCAGATACGGCTTCTGCCGGTCGATCCCCTTTGATGAGAACAGCTCCTCCGCCTCCTCATCTGAGACCGCGGGCAGAACAACTACGTCATCGCCGTCTCGCCAGTTGGCGGGAGTGGCGACCTTGTAGTTGTCAGTCAGTTGAAGCGAATCGATCACCCGCAGGATCTCGGCAAAGTTGCGACCGGTCGAGGCCGGGTAAGTGAGCGTCAAACGCAAGGTTTTGTTCGGGTCGATGATGAAGACAGATCGCACGGTCATGTTCGTTCCGTCTGCCTGGATCATGTCGTACTTTGACGAGACAGACCTGTCGCCATCGGCAAGTATCGGAAAGTTCATCTTGACACTCTGAGTCTCTTCGATGTCCTTGACCCACCCCGGGTGGTTCGACAACTCGTCCACGCTGAGCCCAATGACTTTGACGTTTCGACGATCGAATTCGCCTTTCATTCCCGCCACTGTGCCCAGTTCAGTGGTGCACACAGGTGTGTAGTCGGCAGGATGGGAGAACAGCACGCCCCAGCTGTCACCCAGGAACTCGTAGAGATCGATCGTGCCGTCGGTCGAATCCTGCTGGAAGTTCGGAACTTTGTCGCCGAGTAGAAGTGCCATTTCTTGTCCTCTTGACCGAATGGTGTTTTAGGGCGACAGATCGAATCCTGCCGCTCTCACGCTCACTAAGATGCATCGAGTCTACAGAACGATTGCGAACACGAGGCGCCGAATGCCAGAAACTGCAGCGCCATCTCTCAACGGACTAGAATCCCCAGAAATTCGGCGACAACGCGCTGGAACATGTCGAATGAAGGGCCGGTCAGCCGTCGTTAAGAGTGATGGTTGAATCGACAAGGGCTATGAATGCTGGAGGAAGCGATGAGATTCGCACTGTTGATCTACTCGAACGAGGCTGCGCGCGGCCAGATGAACGAACAGGCCATGCAGGAGAACATGGGCGCATGGTTCGCTTACACAGAAGGACTCCGAAACTCCGGAACGATGCTGGCTGGTGATGCGCTCCAGCCAACCAGCACGGCGCATACGGTGAGGATAAGCGGCGGTCAGTCGACCATTACAGATGGTCCGTTTGCCGAGACGAAGGAGCAGTTCGGCGGGTTCTACATACTGAATGTGAACTCGTGGGAAGAGGCGGCTGAGGCTGCCAGGACTATGCCGATTGCCGAAGGTGGCTCGGTTGAAGTCAGGCCGCTGATGGAGTTCGAGTAGAGCCCGTTTGGCCAGACTGGCCTAAACCGCTACGTGGCCAAGCATCCAGTGAGCGCGGGCTAGCTGGTCATAGCTGGACCTAAATCCGCAGTTATTGCACTGGAAGTTCGAAGGTCCGCCTTTCCGACGCGGTGTTTTCGAGATACGCGTGTCCCTGCAATTGGGACACTCGTCAATCTCGACTTCGCTCTCTGCGTAGGACGGGTAAGGCGTGAGTTTCACCGGTCGATTTCGGTAGAGATATGGCATTGGTGAACTCCTGGCAAGACTTTTGGGATCAATACATCGTGTGCGCCAGGCGGCCTTAGAGACCTAAAGTCCGGTGTGATTCGAGTGTGACGTTGCTGATTCGGCACGCAACCGGAGTCACACGTGCAGGTCCATCGGAGCGCTCTCGGTCAGCCACTCCGCGCCGTAGTCCGTGATCAAGAAGTGATCTTCCATGCCAACAAAGATGTCGCCATTCCCCGAATACATGATGTGAGGCTCAAGAGTCACACTCATCCCGGGCTGTAGAACCGTCGGATCGTTCAGAGCCATATACGGAGGCTCATGAACGACTCGCCCAACTCCGTGCCCCGTATATGGAACAAGTGGCGGCTCGCCAAGCTGCTCGTAAAGCTCCAGCTCACGGCGGCGGATATCAGCCACCGCAACTCCAGGCTTCAGTTCGGGAATCAGATCGAGAATCAGTTGGCGTTCTCTTGAATGCGCGATCGCCATGGCGTCGTTGACATCCCCGTGAGCGACAACACGTGAAAGGTTGCACACGTAGCCTTCCGACTTGGCCTGGGCATCGATCCTGATGAACATGCCCGGCTCAAGCTCGATGCTGCCACTAGCAGGTGATCCATTGATCAGACTCACGCCTGCAGGGCCGAATATCACGTATGCCCGCTCGTACTCCAGCCCTTCATCCATGCAGTGCTTCACGAAGATGCGCTGCAGTTCAGGCTGCGTCATTCCTGTTTCTGCTGACTGGACGGTCTTCAGCCATGCGCTCCCTGTGAGCAGACACGCCTCGCGCAATCGTCGGCGCTCTTCTTCGCACTTGACCATGCGCAACTGCCAGAGAACATCTTCCGCGTCGACGAGAGTCAGGTTCGGCAAGTACCGCTGCAGAGCTTCGACATATCGCAGGCCGAGAAATCTCTTCTCAATCGCTACCGTCCCTGCCGAAAATCCTCGCTCACTCAGCGCCTCTGCAACCACCTTCATCGGGTCACTGGGATCCGGGTCTGCATCGAGCGGATCGTCCCAGGTCTGGATGTAGTAGCCCGGACCCCAGAATCGACGATCCTTGATCCACGGGTCCATGATCAAAACCGTTGTCTGTTCTGATGCTCCGGCGACAAGAAACGGCTCCATTGCAGGGTCAGCGCCAAGCCCGGCGAACGTCTTGTGGGTAGCGTCAACAGACCAGAGCAGGTAGTAGTCATCGCTGACTGGATGCCAGTAGTCGGCCAGATAGCCGACGCCGTGCTTCGATGAGGCCAGGAGGAGATCGATCCCCTGCGACTGCATCAGGTGGGTGGCTTTCTCTCTGTCTACCAGCTGCATGTCAACGCTATTCCTGCTACCGGGATCTGCTGCCGTGCCATCCGCCCAAACTTAACTCACTCCCACCCACACCCCGATCGTATTGTTCAACTGAGACACTTCAGACGATGGGGTAATTAGCGGCGAGATATCCCGTTCCGCCCCGCTTCTGAGATACATCCAGTCAGAACGAGAGAGTTGAGTTGTCACTGCGAACCAGCATAGCCGTGCTGTCGTTCTTCGCTCTCGTTGCGGTAGTCCAGTATCCCGCACTGGCCGATTACGTCCGCGAGTTCAACTCTCCTACCACTAAGGTTTCAGTGCCCGATCCGGTCATTGCATCTCCGGCCCTAACAGGCACGCCTTCGCCAGAATCCGGAAACCCTGCCGGCGTTACGGTCACTGGTGATGATCTGACCAACGACGAGTTGAAGCTACTTGCGCTTGACTACATCAACGAGGACCGCAGGCTGCATGGACTAGAGCCTGTCGAACTCGGAGACAACACCGCAGCACAGCTCCACGCCGACGACATGGTAGCCGGTCTCTACCTCGGTCACTGGTGGCGAGACGGACGCAAGCCATACATGGTCTACAGCACCACAGGCGGAACCAGCTACGTTTCCGAGAACGCGGCTCGCACCGGGTTTTCAGAGGCTGAGTACAACGAGCTCTGCACAGAAGAGCATGTGACCTGCGAGAAGGTCAATCCGACTGTCGACATCCAGCGCCTGCACCACGCCATGGTCTACGACGATGCGGGGTCAGACTGGCGGCACAGGTTGAACATCCTCAACCCGGGACATCGCAAGGTGAACATCGGGGTCGCCTACACAGATCAGTTTCTCTCGCTCGTTCAGCACTTCGAGGGCGGAGACGTCTCTGCGCCGCGAGCTCCATGGTTCGACGGGTCCGATCTCCGAATCCGGGCCGATCTTAACGCTGATGGCGTGGCGATCTTCCCGACCATCCAGGTTCACTACGAGCCAGTGCCAGAGCCTCGCACCGGCGCAGAGATCGAGACGCTCAAGACGTACTGCGTCGGCGGCGGTTTCTCTGAGTCTTGCGGAGAGCCTCTAGTGCAGATTCTGCCGCCAGCACAACCCGGAAGCCGTTACCTGAACCTGCCTGACAATGTGGTGGTCGCAGACAGCTGGGTGGAATCTGGCGGCGACCTGGAAATCACGGCTGATCTTGCCGAGTTCGCTACTGAGCCGGGCATCTACACGGTCACGCTGTTCGAAGACGCAGGCAACGGACAGAGCAGCGGCATTCTCCTACAGCTCTCGGCGGTTCTTGAGTAGCGATAGCTGCTCCAGCCTGTGAATCACCTCGGCATAGAAGGCACCGCCGGAGCCGCGCATCAGTTTGTAATTGAACGGCGCAACGGCCTGTTCGATATTGGCGGGGCTGATCGGGACATCAGGCGGTTGAAACACGTCTGAACGATCACGATACTGATCCGCGACTAATCGCATGAACCTGAACAACCTGCGCCAGCCTGGAAAGCGATTGTTCCGACGCAGTTCAGCTTTGATATGTCTCCAGAAAATCCTCCAGAGCGCTACTGTCATCCGAACGTCGGTCCACACGATCAGATCCGCTCGCTCCATTAGCGCTCCGGTCCATCCAAGGTAGATCCCTTCGGCTACCCAGCCGTCGCTGTCTGAAATTGAGTTGGCGATCTTGATCCGTTCTTCGCGCGGAAGTAGCGAGCCATCGCTTTCTCTATCCCAGGCAAGGAAATCCAGCTCGTGCAGAGGCACGTCAAATCGGTCCGAGATACGACGCGCGATCGTCGTCTTGCCGGAGCCTGAGCACCCAATAACAAAGACTCTAGGGAGAGTACGCGGGCCAGTAACTGACATCAGAAAGAAGTGGAGGCGACGGGCGGACTCGAACCGCCGTACGAGGATTTGCAGTCCTCTGCCTTGCCTCTCGGCCACGTCGCCCAGCAAGATCGGCACATACTAAGTGCCTGTTCACCAGCGTTCTGCTGGTGCCGAGGGCGGGACTCGAACCCGCACGCCCATAAGGACACAACGCCCTCAACGTTGCCTGTCTACCAATTTCAGCACCTCGGCGATGCCATTGCAGACTCTCCGCCACACAGCGCCACCGAGGGAGTGGCATGGCAGGTGCGGAGGGACTCGAACCCCCGACCGCCGGTTTTGGAGACCGGTGCTCTTCCAACTGAGCTACGCACCTACGGTCAAACCCGCTCATCCACTACCGGGCATTCATCAGGCTGATCGCTCCGAGAATCCGCAAGTACCGATTCTACAGCCCACGACAGATGCGGACAAACGGCATCAGGGTCAAAAAGTGCGCCCGGCGAAGCGGTTCGCACCAGTGTGCGCCACCTCGCCGGGCGTCTTATTGCTCTCCAAACCTTAAAACAGGCTTGTGCAGCTTCGCTATCTACAGAGCCTCGGCGTCTCTCTCGCCTGTTCTGACCCTGATCACCTCGGTCACGGGTGTCACGAAGATCTTCCCGTCACCGATGTTGCCCTCATCTTCGGACCTCGCGGCGCCGATGATGGCCTGGACAACCCCTTCCTTCTTCTCGTCAGCCACAACCGTGGCGACCATCACCTTTGGCAGAGCCGTTCGGCGTGTGGTAGAAGCACCTCGGCCCGTGAAGACCTCAATGCCCTGCTGCTGACCGCGTCCAGTCACGTTGACGTAGTTGTAGCCACCGCAACCGACTGAATCCAGCGCGTCGACTACTGCTCCAATGCGCTCTGGCCGTACTATGGCCTCGATCTTGATCATTTGATCATCCCACTTTCTCGATATGCGGACCGTTGGCATTGGCCCGCAGGGATTCTATGCCGGGCGGCCCGTGCCGTTTGGCCCCAGGCCGCCCGCTTCATTGCCTTAATGGCTAGTCTGCTCCATCTGAGACGTACGCTCGTTCGCCATGGAGCGAGATGTCGAGTCCGGCGTCCTCTTCAGGCTCATCGGCCCTGAGTCCAAGTCCGGGCACAACGTCCAGCACCTTCAAGATGACGAATGTGAGCAAGCCTGAGTAGGCGATCGTGGCCAGGGTGGCCCGCAGGTTCGCCCAGAAGAGACTGCCTTCGCCTTCCACTAGACCGACTTCGACTGCGAAGATCGCTGTTGCAAGCGCTCCCCAGATTCCGCCGATACCGTGAACTGCAAACACTTCAAGAGCATCGTCGATTTTGAGAAGGTGGCGGTAGCGAACCGCTAGGTAGGTGAGCACACCTGCTCCGAGCCCGACTCCCATTGAGCCCATCACGCCGACAGATCCTGCCGCTGGAGTGATGGCAACAAGACCAGCGACTGCGCCTGTTGCGAAGCCGACACCGCTCATCTTGCCGCTCTGCTGGTACTCAGCAATCACCCAGACCAGGCCGGCAACCGCCGCCGCTGTGTTGGTGACCAGGAAGGCGCTTACAGCGACACCGTCTGCTGCCAGTCCGGAACCGGCGTTGAATCCGAACCATCCGAACCAGAGCAGCCCTGCGCCGAGCAGAACAAATGGCACGTTGTGCGGCTCAACACCACGCTCGATGTTGCGCCTGCGTCCCACAAGGTGCGCAGCCACAATCGCCGCGATACCAGCGTTGATGTGAACAACGGTTCCGCCCGCAAAGTCAGCAGCGCCGATACCGAAGATCCAGCCGTCTCCGTGCCATACCCAGTGCGCAACCGGCACATAGACCAGCGTTATCCAGAGAACCAGGAACACCAGGTAAGTGGTGAATTTGAAGCGCTCTGCGAACGCGCCGGTTATGAGGGCCGGCGTGATGATGGCGAACATCATCTGGAAGATCGCAAAGAGAGCCGGCGATATGCCGTCTCCATCCGGTTCGAACGAGACATCTTTCATGCCCAGGGCATCGAGCGTCCCAATAAATTCATTTCCGCCCTCAAACGCGAGCGAATAGCCCCACAGGACCCAGATCACGCTCACAACACCCATCGATACAAAGCTGTACATGAGTGTGCTGACGACGTTCTTTTCCCTGACAAGTCCGCCATAGAAGAACGCCAGTCCCGGCGTCATCAGCAGAACAAGCGCAGATGCCATAAGTATCCACGCGGTGTTAGCTTCAGCCATATCATCGTCTCCAATCTTCGAAACTGTCCCCGCCCGGCCTGGACCCACGCCCTGCCGTTACCACCGGGCATAAACTGCCAGCGTCGAAACTATGAGGAAGATGTTTCAGAAAAGTTTCGGCGGTGTATCGGAGCCGTTACATTCCTTGGTTCAGCCGCCTGGCTGAACTCGCTGCAACTGGAGCAAGAGTGTTGATCATCGATTCACATTGCCACGCCTGGCAGCATTGGCCATACCTTCCTGCCGTGCCCGATCCCGAGACTCGCGGATCGGCTGAGATGCTGATCGACCAGATGGATCTGAATGGTGTGGACGCGGCGACGATCGTCTCAGCGCAGATATTTCAGAACTTCGACAACAACGACTACGTGGCCAGTGCCGTTCGACGCTATCCAACCCGGCTGAACCAGTTCGCTGATGTCGATTCGTTCTGGTCGGAGACTTACCACGTGTCAGGCGCAGCATCGCGACTCGCGGATGCGATGCGTAGATGGCCAATGAAGGGGTTCACGCACTACATCGCTGGCGAAGATGACGCTTCATGGTTCGAAAGCCCGGATGGGCAGGACTTCTTCCGGGTAGCCTCGGAAAACAGAATGATCGCAAGCATCGCCTGCGGGCCTCAGCACCAGCCCATGATTCGCAGGGTCGCAGAGAGATTCCCGGAACTGTCAATCCTGTGCCACCACATGTCAGGCCTGCGGGCGTACGGCGACGGTGTGGAAGCAAACATCCGGCAGGTGACCGAGTCAGCACAGCTCCCCAACATCCATCTGAAGTTGTCCGGGTTCCATTACATGAGCGAACCTGACCGCTCCTGGGATTTTCCTTTCATAGACGTGATGTGGATCTACGAAGAGGTCTACCGGGCATTTGGATCAAGGATGGTCTGGGGATCAGATTACCCGGTGGTCACGAGTGCGATGACACACAGGCACGCGCTCGAAGCGTTCCGCACCTACTGTACGTTCGTGAGCGATGGAGACCGTGAGGCCATTCTTGGAACGACATTAGCCGGACTGCTACAGAGAGCCCGGTCTGTAGAGGTCTAGTCAGAACCTGATCGGCCAGCACCTTCGCGTCGCCGCAGTCCTCGCCAGACGCCCAGAATCAGAAGGCTGGAGATTCCGAGGAGCGGGGCTGCCTGTGCTGGGCCGCCGTGTGCGGCAGCGCTACACGATCCGCCACCTGACGACTCGCTCTCGATCTCTGGCGTCTCCTCTGCCTGCGGCAGCGGCGTAGGGCTCTCCTCAGTCGCCCCGGGAGTGGATGTAGCCTCGGCCGATTCAGGAGTCGAAGTCGCTCTGCCAGCGGCTGCAATATCTTCAAGAGTCAGCGGCAGCAAGGCGTTCGGGGTAGGTGTCGGAGTAGGAACCGACGACGTCGGCGCAGGAGTTGGGGGCACATACTCATCGGCTCCGATCGATTCGCGCCAATCGTTCTCCAGCTCTTCCAGAGTCATTTCATACACGATAGGTATGGCGCCCTGTATCGCAACTCCACTTCCAAGGATCGAAAGCAGTTCCGCCATCTTCTCCTCACCGAACTCCTCGATCATGAACTCGACCACAGATCTGCCTGAGCCGTAACCAAGAAGCGTGAGATTGGGATCGCCGGGCGCTCGACTGAGGGAGCGCAACGTTGGAAGCCGGCCTGTGCCTACTCCCCATTCAAGGAATCGCGTGTAGGAAACGGTCTGGTCTAGGTTGCCGAACTCCGCCAGTCCTTCATTCAGCCAGAACGGAACGAGCGTAGCGCCGTTGGAAGCTCGATCAACGAGGATGTGGGTGATCTCGTGGGTCGCTGTGCCAATGTCCGATCTGCCGGCCAGCACAAGCACCGTGTTCTCATCGCCGAACGCCTGGCCTTCAGTTACCAGCTCACGGGAGATCGTGGCCGACCGGGGCACAACGGCCTGGATCATCTCAGCGTTGTTGTTGTAGAGC
Source organism: Dehalococcoidia bacterium (assembly GCA_028281895.1). Classification (GTDB taxonomy): domain Bacteria; phylum Chloroflexota; class Dehalococcoidia; order Lucifugimonadales; family Lucifugimonadaceae; genus JAJCYX01. The sequence goes on along the minus strand of JANQIZ010000232.1, from coordinate 7,823 downwards.
ATGATCGCGATCGGGGTCTCGATCTCAGACCCTGTCACCGGCTCCATGATCTCCAGCACTTCGTGGGACTTTTCAGCCAGGGTCTCTGCGCGCGACTGCACAGGTCCATGAAAATAAACAGTGACGGGCCCGCTTGAGACATTGTCCCACTCGAAGCGTGCGTCTAGCAGCAGCTCTTCCTGTCTCTCAGACAGGTAGGCCTCGCCATCTGCTCCAAGCACCTCCATCTGGAACTTGATCACCGATCCAGGCGGGATGTATCTCTCAGGGGAGTTCGTGTTTATGAACAGCTCCCCATCGATCAGGCTCTGCCCACCACGCGGAATCTCAAGGTAGTTGTACTGCGTGACGTTCCGATCACCGACGTCGAAGATCACCCGCACATCCTCCACTTCCACGTCGCTATCGATCTCGGCGAAGAAGCGAATACCTTCGGGGAACTGGCTCTCCATGCCGATCTCGATAAACGACACAGGTGAGGTCTGCGCAACCGCATCGACTGCGACCACCTGAGATGCCAGCAGCAGTGAAGAAGCTACCAACACTCCAGCCAGTATCTGTTTGCGAATGCTAAGTTTCATGCGGTCCTGACGGCCAGTCCAGAGGACCGGCGGTTGGGAAGTCGGGTTCGAGCCAATATACGGCGTGATGGCATCGATTGGTTCCAGTCTCTCGGAACTGGGACCAATCCGGCTACTTCCGATTGCATCGGAACAAAAGGACAGAAGACATGGTGCGTTTGCTGATAGCAGCGTTCGACGGACTCCTCCCGACGCAGGTGACGCCGGAGCTGACGCCGAACATTCATCGGCTTGCAGACGACGGCGTAAGGTTCACGAGACACCATGCCGTCTTCCCAACGGTGACGCGCATCAACTCTGCGGCCATGGTCACCGGCTGCTACTCAGGTAAGCACGGAATCCCGGCTAACCGGGCGGTCTTCCCAGACCATGACCCAGATTCCGTTCTCCAGGTTCTGCAACCTGAGCTAGACGCGCTTTCGACCAAAGCCTCTACTCCGGTGCTGTTCGTGCCAACGATCGGCGAGATCCTCGCTTCTGAAGGAATGACGCACGTTTCAGTGGTCGGCGGCACTAGCGGCAACGCATACGTCCACTTTCCGAAAGCGGCTGAAGCTGGTCGGGGCGGTGTGATCCACCCGGAGTTTTCGCTGCCTCCAGAGCTTCGATCAGCCGAGACCAACATGTTTGGACCGTGGCCAGCTTCATCCGTACCAAACCTGGAGAGGGTTATCAGAGTCGGAACGACAACATGTAAGTACGTAATCCCAGAGCTGTCACCTGATCTCCTGTTCGTCTGGTTTCCTGAGCCGGACGTGTCCAACCACAAGCACGGGCTAGGCTCGGAGCAGTCAAACGCTGGACTCCTTGAGGCCGACAGGCAACTCGGGAGAATTCTCCAGGAGTTGGAAGGCCGCGGCCACTCTCCTGATGTGATGGTGGTTTCGGATCACGGGTATTCGACCATCACGGACTCTATTGATCCGGAAAAGGAACTGCAGAGAGCGGGATTCGAGGTCAACTCCGGCAGGGGCAGCGTGCTCGTGTCTGACAACGGCGGAGCGGTCTTGCTCAACTTCCCCGGCGGCAGTGAGACCGAGTTCAAGTTTCTTGTCGAGTGGCTGCGGTCGCAGTCGTGGGTTGGCGCGATGTTCAGTGGCAGCACAGCGGCCCAGGAACTTGGCGCTCTGCCAGTCGGCCTTGCCTTTGCAGATGGGGTCCGCGCTCCTGATCTTCTGGTTTCGATGGCCTGGCAGGATGCTGCATCGGGGAATGGATTCATGGGCACAGGCGTCAATGCTGGAACATCGCCGCTCGGGTCGGGAATGCACGGCTCTGCCAGTCCGTACGAACTGCGCAACACCCTGATCGCAAGCGGCCCTTCGTTCAGGCGATCAGCAAGCTCCGGCGCACCGACAGGAAACGTGGATGTCGGAGCCACAGCGCTGCATCTACTTGGCCTGGATGTTCCTGAGCACATGGATGGACGCGTGATACGCGAAGCGCTCGCTGACAGCGGAGTTGAGAGTGGTCCAGTTGCTGAATCAGTGCGGACAGCAGGCAAACCGTGGCACAACAGCGAAAGCGGCCTCACAGCTCGATACTTCGCCAGTCACGCGGTTATCGATGCCCACAGCTACCTCGAAGCGGCCGGAATCGAACCAGCGACCGAGTAGCCTACTCTGCAGGCTCGTTCTTTGGCCGCCCGGCTTCCCGGTAAGCGGCAATGAAGCGATGTGCAGCGCTCAGCGGCGTGCCTACGCCAAGGATCCACAGCGCCCACAGCGGCTGTCCTGCCAGCAGTAGAACGCTCATGATCACGACGCGCTCCGGACGAGTCAGATAGCCCTCAGTACCCTTGTAGCCGAGCCCTTCTGCACGTGCCCGCACATAGCTGACCATGAGAGAGCCTGCCGTAGCGGTAACTGCGAGGATGACCGCTATCTGATGCGCCGACTCTGGTCTGGTGTAGTAAGCGGCAAGGCCCACAAAGACCGCGATCTCCGAGACACGGTCGAGCACCGAGTCCATGAGCGCGCCTTGAGGGCCGACGGTGTTTGTCCTGCGAGCAATGCCGCCGTCAAGCATGTCGAAGATCGCACCTGTCAGCACGAGGATTCCGGCGATCCAGAAGTGACCGAATCCCGCGACGACAGCGCCACTGACAGCGATGGCAACGCCAATTAGCGTCGCGATGTTGGCTGTCACCCCAATGCGGATCAGGGCATTTGAAACCGGCTCTTCAAACCAGCGCGCCACGCCGCGGCGTAACGCGTACCTTGTTGCCTGAAGATCTGCCAAGAGCCTCGGCCCTGCGATGAGGAATCGTCGTCTGTGGGTCTACCGGCTATCCCCGGTAGAGTGACGGAGGCACAGGTTGGCGCTCCAGCACCGACTCATAGTAGCCCACAACCTGCTCCGCGATCAGTTCCCAGTTGTACTGCCGGGCACTGGAAGCGCCGTTTATGCCCATGAGGGTGCGCTCGCCGGGGTTCTCGATCATCCGCACCACGGCATCCTCTATCGCTCTCTCACTCTTCGGCTCAACCAGGTAGCCCTGCCTGCCGTCCTGCATCACAGCCTTGAATCCCGGAATGGCCGATGCGACTACGGGAGTGCCAGCGGCCATCGCCTCGACAACGATCATGCCGAAGCTCTCTTTGCCGGTGTTTGGAGCACAGAAGACATCTGCGTGCTGGTAGTACGCGGGCAGATCTTCGTCAGAGACTGGCCCGACAAATATCACGTCATCGATGCCGCGTTCTCCCATCATGCGGTAGGAGTCACGATCCGGAACTCCAGCGCCCGCCACCACGAGTCGAATCTTCGGAAAGCGCCACTTCAGTCTTGAGTAGGCGCCAAGCAGGTACTTGAGTCCTTTTCGCTTCTCGCCAATGCGGCCAACGAAGAACAGGTTGAACGCGTCGTCCTTGAAAACAGTCGGCTTTGGCGCAGGAGTTGAGAACCGCTCGTAGTGAACGCCGTTCGGAATCACCGAATAGTCGCCGGGGAAATACCGGTTGGCAAACTGCCTGGCAGGGTCAGACACCGCGATTCGCCCATTCAGGCGAACCACCCCGCGTTTTAGAAGCGGCCTCCAGAAGAAATACCCGCGGCCTCGACCTTCATTGAAGGCGTGAAATGTTCCGATAGTCGGCGATGGCGAGTAGTAGCTGGCCATCAGGCCGAACATCGGCATCAGCGGCTCGTGGATGTGAACAACATCGAACTGGTGCTCTTCAAGTATCGACATCAGCTTGCGCTGATACCAGACGCTCATAGAGATACGAGCTACAGATCCGGCGGTCACAAAAGGAACGGTTCTGCCAAAGGTCTCCAGCGGCGCAGATCGGAGGTCATAGACCGATTCGTTGCCAGTGCAGGGAGCGAGCACTCTTACGTCATGCCTCTGTTCAATCAGGGCATTTGAAAGCTCAACGACGTGTGTTTGGACTCCGCCGTAGATTGCGAAGTCGTACGGCGACACCATCGCGATTTTCATGATGAAGGCCCCTTGCGCAAGCTGAAACCAACCCTCCGCCCCGGCAAGCGATCACCGGGGCGGTGAAGTCAGGTTCGTGGCCTCATCTTAGCCGGTTACTTCGACTTCTTCGAGTTCTTTTTGCTGGATGAGGGTGTGGGCTTACCGCCAGGCGTGTGGCCTTCAGCGTAGCTTTCCACTTCGCGCCGTGCATCATCGTCACGCATCTGGACGAGTGGCGACTTCATGAAGTAGGCGGATGCGCCAGCAACAGGTCCGGCATGGCCCTTGTCCAGGGCGATCTTGGCGCTGCGAATGGCATCTACTGCAACACCTGCGGAGTTGGGGCTGTCTTCGACTTCGAGCTTAAGCTCAACGTTCAGCGGAACGTCTCCCCAGGACGTGCCCTCGAGTCTGATGTATGCCCATTTCCGGTCCGTCAGCCACGGGACATGGTCCGACGGCCCAATGTGAACATCGTCAGTAGGCAGCTCTTTCTCAAGCTGTGACTGCACCGACTGCGTCTTCGAGATCTTCTTGGATGTGAGCCGCTTGCGCTCAAGCATGTTGTAGAAGTCGGTATTGCCACCGAAGTTGAGCTGGTAGGTGCGGTCAAGCTGCACGCCGCGGTCCTCGAACAGCCTGGCGAGCACTCGGTGAACAATGGTCGCTCCAACCTGGGACTTGATGTCATCGCCCACGATCGGCAGGCCCTTGTCTTCGAACCTCTTCGGCCAGTAACCGGTCTTGTCACCGCCGATGAAGACAGGAATGCAGTTCACAAATGCGCATCCAGCGGCCAGCACCTGCTCCACATACCACTTGGTGGCCTGCTCAGAACCAACAGGCAGGTAGTTGATCACCACATCAACATTCCGGTCTCTCAGGATGCCAACGATGTCATCCGTAGTGCCTGGAGCAGGCTCAACGACATCGGCGAGATACTCTCCAATGCCGTCGTGAGTCATTCCGCGGCTCACCTTGACTCCAGTCTTCGGTACGTCGTGGAACTGAACTGCATTGTTGTTCTTCGAGACAAGAGCGTCGGAGAGATCCTTGCCGACCTTCTCCTTGTCGACATCGAATGCAGCGACGACCTCTATGTCGCCGATTGCGTAGCCTCCGAGCACGTTGTGCATAACGCCGGGGACCTGAACATCGCCCTCGACTTCGGAGTACTTGTAGATTCCCTGGACGAGAGATGATGCACAGTTGCCTGCGCCGATGATCGCAACGTTGATTTTGCCCATAGTCCGAATGCCCTTTGCGGTATCTGATGCGTACACAGGCCATCCATGCAGCCCGTCTGTAAAAGGCTAATGCGAAGGGCAGTGCTATTTCTGGAACTTTTATGGCGTTTTAAGGCCAGATGTGGCATGAAGTTCCAATCGACAGGATCTACACGTCGACCCGCACCGACCGCGCAACCTCGTCGAGAGTCAGCGACGGAACAAACGGGTTAGTGCCGTTCCACAGGTAGTCGAAGTGGTTCCGGAGCAGAGCGTAGTAGTTCGACTCAGAATCGATCTGGAGCATAGGAACCAGGCCATCGATCGTCACCTGCTCAGATGACTGGTCGGTGCGACCGAAGTGGTAGGTCTCGACAAAAGCGGAGCGATTCGTGAGAACCAGGTACGCAGAGGGCCAGTGGTCCAGGAATCGCACATCCAACCTGAAGCGCCTGCTTTTGTCGCTGATCTTCTTCAGAGAGGCGATCACATTCAGACTGCGCCATGAGTCTCCAAACAACGGACCGGCACGGAATAGCGCATCGTCAGCGTACTGCTCACCGTCCTGAACGACTGTTCGCGCTCTTGCAAACTGACCGGTTGGATCCACCAGCAACGCCCTGACGCTAACTGGCCGGTCTTCTACAGCCATCCGGCGCAGTATCGTGGTGTGATCACGGTCTCCGAAGAACTCGCGAAGCCCCACGCCCTGCAACAGCACCTCGCCTTCTGCCGCCTCGAGCTCACTGGCAATTGCAGCCGGCGTGTGCGGATCGAGTCGGCGCGGCCCAAGCAGTGCCATGATGCCGTGCCCCACGGAACTGGAGATCATCCTGCTGAACCGAGCCGCAGCTGCTTCCATATGCTGGCCGTCGCCGAACACGGAGTCTTCTGCCGCTTCGATGTTGACGGAGTGAGGCTGAGGCACACGAACAAACGGCGGAGTTGTGGAAGCAACGGGCCCAGGCTGACTGGAGCCGAGGATGCCCTGCAACGCTTCCTCAGTGACGATCCACGTTTTGCCAATGCGACTGGCCGGGATCAGCCCTTGCCGCAGCCACTTGTAGACGGTCTTTTCGCTGACATTCAGTCGACGGGCGACATCACGGACTTTGAGACCTGCCATCGCACATGTTCCATATACTTCCTTAAAGGTACAAGAAAGTATACAGACTTCGACATCTGCTCACATGATCGTTTTGCGGGGTCAAGATCGGTCGGCTGATTCTCGTCCATCGATCACAACGCCCGCTTCCCGCTCTTGGAGTCGAGCGACGACGGGAACTGCCTCTTCTCCCCAGCCTTCAGCAAGCGCTGCCGCCAGCCGGTCTCTCGCTTGGGTCGTTACCGGCATCGGGATGTCCAGTTGCTCTGCAAGCTCAAGCGCTAGCCGGCTGTCTTTGTGTCCGAGTGCCAGCATGAATCCCGGCTCGAAATTCCGCTGCAGCACTGAAGTCTTCCACTGTGCCAGCGTGGCGCTAGCTCCCGAGCTCGCGCTAACGACTTCGAACAGCACACTGGCATCGACACCCGCCTTCACGCCCATTGAGAAGGCCTCGGCCAGGACCACGTTCGCGGTCATCCCGATCAGGTTATTGACGAGCTTGGTCACCGATCCGGCTCCGACCTCACCGCAGAGATAGATCTTGTCCGGATCACCGATGGCAGACAGGACCGGGAACGCCTCCTCGAAGTCGGATTCGATGCCACCAACCATGAGGCTCAGAGTCCCGGCCTCAGCACCGCCAACACCACCGCTGACTGGCGCATCCATGTACCGAACGCCTCGATTTCTCGCTTCAGCTTCGACAGAGCGTGAAGTGTCGGCTCCAACTGTGCTGAGATCGATGGCCAGGGCACTGGATCTCATATTCGCAAGCAAGCCCTCTTCGCCCTGCCAGATCCCGGTCACTTCATCCGGGCCAGGCAATGAGGTGAAGACGAACTCTGCTCCGTCTGCGACTCCTGTCACCGAAGAAGCGGCGGTCGCCCCAAGCTCTACAAGGGCCTCCACTGCCTCTGGCCGAACGTCGTAGACGGTCAGATCGTGCCCGGCAGCGAGAAGGTTGCGAGCCATGTGCGCGCCCATGCGGCCAAGTCCAACGAAGCCCACTCTCATGCGATCAGCTCCCTGCAGGTGACTCCGTTTACCAGCCGACCGCTTCACCGTCTTTGCGAGGTTCTGAACCAGCCGTAAGAATTCCGGTCTCAGGATCTCGAGAGATCACCTGACCGCCACCGAACTCCACTCGATCGTAGTCCTCCATCACCTTCACATCATGACCGCGCTTCCGGAGATCATCCACAACCGCGGGATCAACATCCTCTTCAACGACCACCGAGTTGTCTTCCTCAACTCTGACTTTGAAGCGCAGGGCATCGAGCGCCTCCTGCGAGTCCATGCCGAAGTCGACCATGTTGGATACAACCTGCAGGTGGCCCTGAGGCTGCACAAACCCGCCCATGACACCAAAGCTCAGGTACATCTCATCGTCTTTAGTGGCCATCGCAGGGATGATCGTCTGGAATGGGCGCTTCTTGCCCTGCAGGTAGTTGAGATGGTTCGGGTCAAATGAGAATAGCGACCCTCGG
>JANQIZ010000225.1 GCA_028281895.1 Dehalococcoidia bacterium | reverse complement strand
GCCTCCGAAATCGACAGCCAGGGTGGTCACGACATCTCCAGCGTTGCATCCGCCGCCCAGGCACTCCACCGCATCGACCACGTACTCCGCCGCGCCTTTCTTGAACACCAGGTCGTAGGTGCCCTTGAGGACATCGTAGGTCTTGTAGCCGCCCTGTCCTTCGTGAACAGTAACTAGAGCGCCCGCTGCCTGGGGCACTCCATTCGCCTGGCGGATCTCAAGCAGCACATCTGACAGCCCTTCGTAATTGACCCAGAGCGTGTCGGTGATTTCACCTGCGCTGCACGAGGCTGACTCGCAATCGACATCATCGATGGTGATATCCAGCGATCCTGCTCGGAACACCAGGTCATAGACACCGGGAAAGACCTCGTAGCTCTTCTTGCCGCCCTGGCCAACGTGGGCCTGGATCACCCTGCCAGCCGAGTCCGCAACGCCATCGCTTGCTCTCACCTCCATCGACACGCCAACGAGGCCGCCGTAGTCAACAGACAGTGTCACCTCGGTACCGATGTCTTCGCATCTGACTCCACCACAGTTGATCTCGCCAAGGTATTCCCAGGGGTGGTCATACTCCTGGTCTGGATCTTCTTCAGGCTCCTGCCCCTGGGTCCACCAGCGTGCGCGGAAGACCTGTCCGGCATGCTCCACTTCGTCTCCCTCGATGAAGATTGTCTCGGTCGACCAGTTGGGCCTTCCCTCAGTGGACTCAGGTGCGATCAGCGCGGCCTGGCGATCACTTTCAAGGACCGGGCCGAGGTAGCGCCACGGGGTGTCCCATGGATTTTCGACCGGAGCATCAGGCTGCTCGCCATCTGACCACCACTTCGCCTGGTAGACGCGTCCCTGCCACACCACTTTGTCTCCGCCCTCGTAAGCTCGTGCCGGCCGCCATAGTGGGTACGGGATGGTCTCAGGATCGTCGAAGCTCAGCGTCTCGGCTCTCAGCTCATCGGAGGTTGCGCCCGTGTCGAAAGGACTTACCGTTTCGAGAGCTTCTGCCTGCACCTGCGTTGCGGCAGATGTGCGTTTCGTGGCGTTCGCTGCGAATATGTCTGCGAACTCCAGCGCCTCCTGTCGAACGCCGCTGCAGGTGTTGGAGACGCGCACACCATCGTCGCCCACACCACATGCGACATCACGGTTCACAGACCAGAACGAGAGCCTGCCGATCTGTTGTGCGTGTGCGTATTCGACCAGGGCGTGGGCATCTCCGGTAGTGAAGACGTCATTCGGCACATCGTTCTGGCCGATCATCGGGGTTGCGCCGATCCTTCGCCAGATATCTGCATCGGTCAGGTAGATATCGGCTCGCGCATAGGCGCTGGTTAGCTGAGCTCTTGTCATATCGAGCGCGCTCAAAGTGGCGGCATGCATCGAGACGTCGGCTCCGCGGGATTCAGCGTAGTTCATCGTCATCACGTTGATGCCGGAGAGGTCGATGCCTGCGAGCAGCAAGCCGTCAACCAGCGCTACCGCGTCGGCGCTCAGACCGTGAGGGGCGACTGGCAGCGTGAACCAGACCTGCAGGTGAGGGCGCTCTTGCTGAATGATCTTGATCGCTTCGGCGCGCCGGGCGTTCGATTCAGAGTCGCCTACAGCTGCTCCCTCGATATCGAAGTCAACTGCATCGAGCCCGTAGTGGTCGATCACTTGCGCATAGGCTGCGGCAAGTCGATCCACGTCTTTGCAGACGGTCGCGAGCTCATTGTTGATTGCGCCACCGAACGAGACGATTGCGTTTCCACCTCGCTCGCGGAGCTTGACTATGCGCCTGTCCAGGTCCAGCGCTCGGGCGGCACCCTCAAGGTCATAGTAGGTGCCCCAGGACGGAGCACAGACATTCTCTGTGTCGGCAACTACGAAGCCAAGCACCACGTCATGCGAGGGCCGCTCGAAAGTCTCCTCGAAATGGGTGACGGGCGTGAGTGTCACGTCTACGTAGGGCGCAAACCAGGTGATGGTCGGCTCCGTTCGCAGTGAGTCAACATAGTCAGAGGTGGCCTGGATGGCCCACGGTCCGCCGAAGAAGCCGCCCAGGCCCACAATGGCCACCACTAGCAGCAGTCGCAGTCTTGAAATTCGCCTGCGCTCTTGGATTGGAGTCGCCACCTAACGGGTCCTTGATCCTGTCGCCTTAGAGCGTCGAGGCGCGGATTTTGTCGATGAGCCTGCCTCTATAGTGCTGCGCTTGCCTGCGGATCGCTTCGTCACGCGTTGCGCCGTGTCAGCGCCGGTGAATGCATCCTGCGCTGCGAGCGACACTGCCAGAGGAGCATTGGGCCTGCCCTGATCACCGGGCGAGTTGCCCACGTAGATGACGGATGCCCAGTCTGGCAGAGGTTCCCTGGAAGACTCTCCCTGCACTGGCCTGTAGATGAAGTTGCGGATGCTGATCAAGACATCCACCACTATGTTATTGAGGCCTATGAAGGCAACGCTGGCATAGGCCATCATCACCATGTTCGTGGCAGCGAAGGCGCCGTGGAAGTAAGCCTCTTCTTGAATGTCCCGTCTCAGGGTCCAGGCAGACCAGACCATGATCACGAGTGGCAGGATTACATAGGCCGGAGGTGCCACTGTCCGACTGCCGACCTTCGGTGTCCTCGCGAACGCCATCTTCTGGCCGCCAATAGCCTGAACGACAGATTCGATCGTCCCCATCAGGTTGACGGGCACCAGCAGCAGGTTCAGCCCATACACCCGGAAGATATCTCTCCTTCGATAGCCGCTTCGCTTCAGATCGCTCGACATGGCCCAGAAGTAGGGCAGTGCTGTGAGGATCGCCATTCGGCTGAGCAGATGGCCTTCGAAGGGGTAGAAGAGGAGCAGCGGTATGCCGATGCTCGACCACGCGATAGACGCGAGGTAGCTGGTGCGCAGGAACAGCGCGGCCATCGCAATCCTGGGCCTGCCGTCCTTGCTCCTGCGAATTCGGCGAATCAGCGATGGCAGGATTACCAGGCCGCCATTTGCCCACCGTTTCCTCTGGATGACGAGGGAGCCGAAGTCTGGTGGTGTCGCGCTGTAGCTGAGCCGTTCCGGATAGTTGTAGATCCGCCAACCAAGCGAATCGAGCTCAATGCTCGATTCTGTGTCCTCGATCACCGTTCGGTCACTTATGAATGTGCGGATGGCAAATCCGCCCTCCCTGGAGGTTTTCTCAAGATCCATCAGCGCCGACTTGCGTATCACCGCGTTTGCACCGACCCAGAACGATGCCCCGAACTGTGTCGATCCCTGGTGAGCGATGTGCTGGATGTCTGTGGTGGCTCCGGCGATGCGCTCGATCCGAGACCTGGCTCCGCGGAAGGCCGAATACGGGGTCTGGCTCACCGCTACGTCGGAATTCTCTTCGAGGCCCATCTCGTACACGAGCCTCAGGCAGTATTCGGGCAGGAGGATGCTGTCGGCATCGAGCGTGAGCAGGAACTCGGCATCGGGAATTGTGAGATCGGGAGCGCCATCTTCCGCATCCAGCAGTACCGGGCCAGCGGGTGACTGGACAATTGCGTAACTGCCTCCCATAAGGCCGATGTAGCTGTTGAGATTCATCGCTTTGTTCGGCTCGTGAGACAGCGAAGCAAAGCTCTTTCTCTCGAAACTCGTCACTTCTGCCTGGAACGTGTTCACCAGCCTCACATAGAGCTGGCGGACACGAGTAGATGAGATGTTGGCGTTGGGATCTCTTGCAGCCAGCCGCGCAGCGTCAGCTGTCGCCCGCATATCTCGACTCAACCGGCTAGTGACTTCGATCTGGAAAAAGTGATCGACATGGTCTTCGAGTTCGAACTCTTCGCTTGTCGAATCAAGCCACTTGGCCGCCTCGTCATATGTGTTGGCGAGCACCTTCAAGGTCGCCTCGTCCGCAAAGGCATGCCGAGCCATCCGGGCGTCGAACTGTTCAAGCGCCTGTTCGAAGCGCCTCCTGGGCTGCTCAAGCTGCTCATGCACAGACTTTGTGAGCTGCCTTGCGTTCTCAAGTAGCTCTTGATTGACTGCGTCAGTTGGATTCGGCGGATCATCGATCAGAAGCACAATGCGAAGATCCGGGTACTCCTGCAGGGCAGCTGAGAGGAGCGTGTAGCGGACAACTCTGACCTCTTCCTTGTAAGAGGGAACGAGGACCACCATTGACGGTTTTACCCTGTCGAAGTGGTCGTCGAGCGTGCTTCTCGGAACGCGCCGGTGTGAACGTGTTCGCTCGAAGTAGCCCAACCTTGCCAGCAGGTACGCTGATGCAGATGTGGCGAGCAGCGTGACGAGAACGAGGTAGACGCCTGTTTCAGCGACCTGGCGCGCAGTAAGGTCGGCCGAGGTGACACGCATGGTCTGCTCGACGATGTATCCCAGCCACGCTGCGATGGTGAAGAAGAGTGCGAATCGTGCGCCGCTGACCGAGGCTCGGCCTGCTGCAGGAGGGATCGGTGGTTGACCGCCATAACGACTGGGGTCGGCCGCGGCCGTAGCAGGCCTTCGATTCGAAGAAGCTTCTGGCGTGGCTCGGTCGCGTGACCGGCCAATGGTGGGCATATTCACAGGGTCCCTGGAACGTCTCCAAACTAAGCGCGCGAATACTACTAGCTGATTAGCGGAGATGTGTCGAGCGCGGACGATTCGCCATGAATATTCCGTTCATGCGAACCCACGTAGGTGATCGGCCATTATTGACGTGCGCAACGAGAAGCAGACCATGTGAGCACCGGCAGGCCACAGAAGTCCCCAATAAGCGGGTCCGGGACTCGATCACACTGCAGCATCCGGGCCGGTAAGCCCGGCATAGGCTGTTGGAGCCACAATAGATTCAATCGTTGGTGTAACCCACACCAGTGTGGCCGTGGGATCGACGCCCGGCGTTGCCGTAGCAGTCGGCTCAGGTACCGGCGTCGATGTCGAGCGCACTGAAGGTATCCAAACCCTGGCCGGCGTTGGATCTGCCGTTGGCTCCACGGTTGGAGAGGTTCCTGTCTGGTCTAACGCTTCAGGCGTGGGAGTCGAAGCTACGGGAGCGGCTGAGGTTGGCGAGGGCGACGCTGTTGGAGTTGGTTCGCGCTCCAGAGGTGGAGCCGAAGTCGGTGTCGCTTCAGTCGGTTGCGGTAGCGGCGAAGCTGTTGGAGATGGCTCCGGTTCAAGAGGTCGATCCGGAGTTGGAGTAGGCGTGGGAATGGCAGCCGGCTCGCTGCCATCTCGATCAGGGCTCAGCGAAATGGCTGTCGGAAGGGCGATTGGCCCGGCCTGAGTATCAGATGACTTGACCTCAGTTAGCTGACTTACTTTGTTTGGAAACAGCAGATCTGATGTGGGGATAGCTGCGATGGCGGCAAGCCCGACAGCCCCGATTCCGGCGCCGACCACCAGTCTTTTGCCACGTCCTGCCTCGTCCGGTTTGATCGCTTGAGATTCTGGTTGTTCTTGCTGAGCCATGTGAGTTTCGCACCTAGGCCATTCTGTTCAGCCCCCTTAGCTGATAAAGAAATGTAGGTGCGGCTCGTTACTGTTGGATTACGCTCTTCATACCCGAGCGGCGTTGTTGGTTCGGCGACGGTTCATCACTGACCGCGGTTTGTCCCTCGTGAAGATCCAGCTCTCGTCGATCATCGGATTCGACTCTGCCGACGGTAACCAGGCTTATCCTCAAGTTCGAGGAACAGGGCAGGGTCTGGCTGGCTGGGAAAGGTGCAGGCCGGCGACCTTCATCATGTGCGAGAACCGCGTCGTCAACCCAGGGCAGACATACGATCTATGCTTCCAATATGTCTGTTTCCCCGATCAGGGCACGCACGGCGTCATCCACGTGACAGACCAAATTTGAAAGAGGGCCGACAGCCTGCTTCCTACTCCGGCGCTGCGAACAGGTGCTGCTCGTCCAGGAACATCGTCACGCCCATATCCTCGTAGCGGGCCATCTGCTCATCTGAGTAGGTTCGCAGGCAAAGCTTCGTGCCGGTTCCTGAAAGCTGCTCAAGCACGTGCAGGATGCAGTCATCGTCCGTCTTCAATGGGTGCCCGGGATGACGCTCTCGATCGAACGCCAGGTCGTTCGGGCCCCAGGAGATCACATCAGCGCCGGTAGCCGCCATCTGCGCAGCCCTCGTCACCCCGGCCAGCGTCTCCACCTGCATCCACAGAACGCCGTGCCCGTTCCACCATTCGGCGTACTCAAGCCTTCCCGGATTCGCGGCAAGCTCAACGCCATTCGACGGCCCCCAGCTACGGCGTCCAGCAGGTGGATATCTGAAGTTGTCGACCGCTTCCCTGACCAGGTCCAGGTCATCGATCTGCGGAACCTCGATCATCGACGGGCCAAGGTCAAGCATGTTCCCGATCAGATACGCATCGCGCGTGTGCTTGATGCGAAGCTGAGCTGGCACACCCAGGCCATTGGCGATCTTGCATACGTTCACAAGATCGTGCTCACTGAACGGACTGTGCTGGGCATCGACGGCGATGTAGCTGTAGTCGCCCTTCTCAAGCGCAGCCTCAACATCCTCGCTGCTGCTCCATGTGCGCACCGAGCAACCCACGACCTTCTCGCCGCTGCGAATCCGCTCCTTTAGCGTATGGATTAGGTGCTGCTTCATCTTCTGGCCGCCTGTCTGGGATAGTTCGTCACGCGAGCCTGCCAACTACATCGTGAGCATGACTCGCTGCGCCGCGGTTCCCTCTTCCTTGCCGTGCCACTCCGCGAACTCGAACGCCTCGTTGATCTGCTCCAGCGGGTAGCTGTGCGAAGCGATGTTGGCCAGCGGGTACGTGTCCCTGGTGCGTCGCAGGAACTGCAGGGCAGACTCGATGATCCACGGGTTGTAGTGAACCGTTCCGTACCACTTAAGCTGCTTCGATATCACCTTCGAAGCCGGCATCGTGATCTCGCCCGGGACCACGTTCCCAATGTCGACGTACTTGCCGTTCAGCCGGCACATCTCGATGCCTTCTAGAGCCGCCGCGGCAACACCCACGACCTCAACCACGACATCCGCTCCAATGCCCCCGGTCAGCTCCATCACCCGCTCGATCCGGGCATCAGGAGTCGGGTACTCCCGCATATCGATCACGCTGGAAGCGCCGCAGCTCTTCGCCATCTCCAGCCTGCCAGGCTGACCATCGATCACGATCACCTGGGAAGCCCCCATGTCGTGTGCGACAGCGGTGGCATATACGCCGAGTCCGCCCGCTCCCTGGATGACTACCGTGTCGCCGAAGTGGACGCGGACCCGCTCCATTCCCCAGAGAACCTGCGCCAACGCGCAGTTGAGAGGTGGGATGGCAGCATCAGGCAGCTCATCCGGCACCTTGTACACGTAGTGGCCTGGCTGCAGATAGAAGTAGTCGGCCATTCCGCCATCGCAGAACGGGTACTCATCAAGACCCTTCATGTTCTGACGGAAGCGGTGCGGACATGCATGGTGCTCGCCGCGAGTGCAGTAGTAGCAGCGATTGCATGGGAAAAAGAAAGGGAACGCAACGCGGTCGCCTTCTTTCAGCGGCCTGCGCTGCGAATCGGAGTCGACTCCCGATCCCAGGGAGTGGACAACGCCCGTGAACTCGTGGCCCAGCACCTTCGGGATCGCGTTTGCCGAGGGAGCGGACAGGCGTCCTTCGCCGCGCCAGCCGTGCAGTTCGGAGCCGCAGATCATCGCTCCGGTGTTCTTGACGAGTATTCCGCCCGGCTCGACCTCTGGAGTCGGATACTCTCGGATCTCGAACGGTGTGCCTGACTGCTTGAAGACTGAGACTTTGCCGGTTGGCATGCTGGAGAACCCCTGTTGCAGAGCGGTGGAGATCGAAGCTCGAAGCCTTCCACTGGCATCGATGCCGAGAATCTACTGCCACAATCGGCTATCCGCAAGGAGAGATCCCGATTGGGCAAAGCAAACGAGCAGGACGCTGGGAGAAGGCACTGGCTGCCGACGCTTTTCGCTGCTTTATCGTTCAGCGACCCTGTCCCTACCGGCTGCCTCAACCGCTTCGCGAATTCGGAGCTATACTCCCACCCGCCCGGCCATCTCACAGCGACGGTTTTCGGGCGCAGCATCAGCCGTTGATCGCAAACGCCGGCCAGCGTCCATCGGCGTCGCCTACTGGTCCTGTCCGCTTTGAAAGGAAAGAAATTGCTCGAACGTTTCCATGTACCAGCTGACATCGCCGTCCACGTCGACCCCGATGACATGTTCGCCACCGTTTCAGACATCTTCGTGAAGATGGGCATGCCAGAGGACGATGCGAAGCAGGCGGCAGACGTGCTCGTGTACGCAGACGTGCGCGGAATCGAGTCTCACGGTGTCAGCAACATGCTCCGCCGATACGTGGAATCGTTCAAGGAAAACGGGATCAACCCGCGGCCCAACGTCCGGATCGTGAGAGAACTGCCAGCCGCTGCGACCATCGACTGCGATGGCGGCCACGGCCTTGTTGTCGGTCCGCAGGCGATGAACATGGCGATCGAACGCGCAAAGGACTACGGCATCGGCTCGGTGACGGCGATAAATGGACGTCACTTCGGAGCCTGCGCCTACCACGCCGCGATGGCGCTTGAGCACGACATGGTTGGTCTCGCTATGACAACGGGCGGCCTGAACGTGCTGCCTGTTCACGGCTCGAAGCCGGTGGTTGGCCTCAACCCGATCGGCGTCGCCGCGCCAACCAAGAATGAGCCGCCATTCATCTTCGATGCGTCGATGTCATCAGTGGCAGGCAACAAGATCGCTCTTGCCCAGCGCCTCGGCGTGCCGGTGATGCCGGGCTGGATCGCAGACGGCGAAGGCAACCCGATCATGGAGGAGCGGCAGGTGCCCGAGAAGTGGGCAATGCTGCCGTCGGGAGCGACTCGCGAGCTTGGCGCTCACAAGGGCTTCAGCATGGCGATGATGGTCGAGATTCTGTGCGGTGTGCTGGGCGGAACAGGCGCAGGGACCAACCGCTCTCAAGGGGCGGCTCACCACTTCATCGCCTACAACATCGAGGCATTCACTGACGTCGCATCCTTCAAAGAGATGATGGATCAGTACGTTCGCGAGATCCAGGACAATCCGCCTGCTCCCGGCCACGACAGAGTCGTCTACGCGGGCCTGCCAGAGCATGAGGAAGAGATCGAGCGCAAGGACCACGGAATCCCGTATCACCCCGAGGTGATCGACTGGTTCCGCGGCATCTGCGGAGAGCTGGACCTGGACTGGCGACTGACAAAGGACTAGGCAAGACCCGAACCGAGGCCATACGAGCAAGGGGAACATCATGGCAACGCGAATCAACAAGGCGATCGAGCTGCTGGAGATGGGTGAGCCGGTCTACATGACCCACCCGGAAGAGCTGACTTACGACAGTGGCCGGGAGATGTCGCAGACGTGGGCCGATGTCATCCACATGGACTTCGAGCACCACTTCTTCGACACCGGGGGTCTGACCCAGTTCAT
>JANQIZ010000205.1 GCA_028281895.1 Dehalococcoidia bacterium | reverse complement strand
GGAAACCGAGCGAAAAGTGCGCGGCGGTCGGCGCGATCGCAAGCGCAACAAGCCGCGGATGCTTGGTGACATCGCAATCGAGGTCGCTCCGGACGGCAGCACCGTGCGCGAGGTTGGTGTCTCAGCCTTGCTCGATCCACGGCGCAACTCCATCTGCCCGCTTGAGAGACGCATCGAGTGGACGCACATGAACAGCATCGACATCGATGAGTCCGGGCGCATCCTGTTCTCATGCCGCAACATCAGCCTCGTTGGCATCATCAGTGCAGACGGCGAGCTTGAGTGGACCTTCGCAATGCCCGAAATCTCTCACCAGCACAACGCCAGCTGGCTCCCAAACGGCAATGTGCAGATATTCGACAACGGCATGCACCGCCACGCAATGTCGAGGTCGAGCATCCTTGAGGTCAATCCTGAGAGCAGTGAAGTCGAATGGCGATACGTCGCCCGGCCCGAAAACCAGTTCTTCAGCGGCCACATCTCGGGCGCTGAGAGACAGCCAAACGGAAACGTCCTGATCTGCGAAGGAACATCCGGCCGTCTCTTCGAAGTGGCGCGCTCAGGTGAAGTGGTCTGGGAATGGATCACGCCGTTCACCAACACGCTTGGTGAGAACGTGATTCCATGGATATTCCGGGCCCACCGCTACGGCCCAGACCATCCAGCCGTCGCGGGCCGTGAACTTGCTCCGATCAGCGCGCTCAACCGCCTGCACGGCCTGGGCTGAGAACATCGAAACATGCAGTGACCGGTCTGGGCTTAGGGTCAGGAGCAAACTGTGGACGGCTTCTCTGGCTCTGGGTAACTACCCTCGCAACGATGAAGAGGTCCAATGCACTAGGAGAAAAGTGTGAAATGGTGGGCCCGGCAGGGTTCGAACCTGCGAACGATCGGGTATGAGCCGGCTGCTCTAACGGCGGGAGCGGCTGTGCCGCTCCCAGTAGGGATAGAGCAGTCGGCTCATAACCGATCGGTCGCAGTGGGCACCGGCTACTCCCCCCGCAAGCTTTGGAATCATGAACGTTCCAGATGTCGACATAGATCAAGTTCGTATTTACCTCTCTGGCCAATTCCGGCGAGCAGCGCCGGTGCTATTTACTGGAGCGGGCTTTTCAATGGACTGCCTGTCGGTTTCAGGGGAATCAATGCCGTCAGGTAAGAACCTGATGCGTGCCCTATGGCCAATTGCATTTCCCGGCACTGAGTGCCCGGACGACACAAGGCTGCAGGATGCGTTTGCCGCAGCACTCCTTGCTGGTCGAAATCGGACCATTGAGTTGATCCGCAGCCGACTCACCGTAGACAGCACTTCCATCCCTGCCTACATGAAAGTCTGGCTCGACGCTCCTTGGAGAGCGTTCTACACATTGAATCTGGATAATGTCGACGTTGCCATCACAAACCGCTTCACCGGTGGCCGAGGCCTGTCGGTGTTCTCTGCTACATCCGATGTCAAACTCAACAACGGCAACCCGGAAGACCTTGAAGTTGCCCATCTGAATGGATCCGTGGTTGAGAATCCTGCGTTCTGGACATTTGCCGATGCTGACTACAGCCGCAGGCAATCAACACCCGACGCCCACTACGTTAAGTGCGTCACTGATTTGTTGAGTCGCCCGGTGATATTCGTCGGCACTGAGTTGAATGAATCCACGCTGTGGCATTTCATAGAGCAAAGACGGGCAAAAGGGGCACGAGGAGTCCGGGAGTTGCGCCCGAGATCGTACCTAGTGACTCCATTCTTGAACCCCGCACGAGCAACTGTCCTTCGAGATTTCAATGTCGAATGGTTGCCCTACTCGGGTAAGGAGTTCGTCGAGAAGATACTTACACCAATCGCTGACTCATTTGCCGAGGGTCACCGGACGATTCGGGACAGTGTGGACAGCGAGGCGAGGAAGTCTGCGCCTCTGAGAATTTCTGAGATTCCTGCGGGTGAGCTGACCAAGCAGACCGAGTACCTATTGGGCAACGAACCGGAGTGGTCCGACATCCAACAAGGCCGTGCGGTCCCAAGAGAGTGTGACGTACCAATCCTGAATCATGCCTCCGAGGTACTTCGTGGCGAAGCAGGTTCGCAATCGATAGTGGTCAGCGGAACCGCTGGCTCGGGTAAAAGCACTGCTCTCAAGCGGCTTGCGCTTCAGCTGAATACAGCCAACTTTGACTGCTATTGGATTGACGCTGACAGAAATGTCGAGCCGAGCACGGTCGCCACGATTGTCAGAAACGCCGAAGAACCAGTCGCCTTGTTTGTAGATGACATCGACCTTTGGGGTCAGACAGGCATCAACTGGATTCGTGAGCTGCCGGAGTTCAATGATCGTATTTTTGTTGCAGCTGGTCTGAGATCACCTCGTTTGTCAGATTTTCTGGCCAACGTTGGTACACGGAAATTGGGCCCGACCACATACACGATGCCGCCGCTTGAAGACAGTGACATTGACTCGTTGATCGCTTCGCTGGATACAAATAGCCGTTTGGGCGTACTTCGAGGTCTACCGATTGAGGAGCAACGCAGGAAGTTCCGGGAACAAGCCGGACGCCAACTTTTGGTGGCAATGATTCAGGCTACCTCCGGACAGCGTCTTGTTGAGAAGATCGGTGTTGAGTACGACGGACTCAACGGGCTGGAGCGCAGCGTCTATGCAGTGGTGTGCGTCGCCTCCTCAAATAGGTACAAGCTGACCCGACAAGATATCGTCACTGCGATCAACCGGGTGGACAACGATGCTTTGAACGCCACGGAAGCACTTGTCAGAAGTCATCTTGTCGTGAGAGACGATGTTCACACCGGGTATGCAGCACGTCATAGGCTCGTGGCGGACGAAGTAGTGAATAGGCTCGTGAGCGACGGCTCCATAAAAGAGCCAATAGCGTCGCTGGCATATGCCGTGGCCGCTTCGATAACTCCGAACATGCCTGACCATTCGGTTTCTAGGCGTCGGCTCCGTAGACTCATCAATCACGACTATCTGCTCGGACTGATGCCACCTGAAGATGTCTCCGACATCTACGATTTGCTAGAGCCGCAACTAGAGTGGTCATACCACTTCTGGCTGCAACGAGGAGCGGCAGAAGTTGAAAAGGGTTCCCTACGGAAGGCTGAGAACTTCCTGCAACAAGCAAGAAGTTTCGCCGACAGCGACTGGTTTGTTGAAACTGAATGGGCGTACCTGCAAATGAAGTGGGCTTCCGCAAGTCCGAACGTACCAGACGCAGTTCAAAGGTACGAAGATGGCGACGCAATCCTCCGGAACATTATTGATACCCGAGGGCACCGAGACCGGTACCCCTACCACGTTCTCGGCAGTCAGGGGCTTTCATGGTCCCGGAGAGCGCCTATCAGCGATCTCGCACGGCGCACATTGCTACGAGGAATACTCGATGTGGTCAGCGACCATCCGAGAGCCGACGAGCTTCGTCAGCTCCAATCTGACCTACGAAAGGACTGGCTAATGACTGCGGTCGCCAACGGGAGTCATACCGGCGCACAGCAAGAGCTTCCTTCCATCGCTCCCGACGTCCAAGTCAATGATGAAGGAAGTCGGCAGGACTGAATCTCGTGTGGGCTGCTTTTGCCAGTTCTGATGCAACCGCAGCTGTGTACCTCCTCAGCATCGTCACGTCTCTCCAGCCCATCACTTCAAGAATGTCTGAGTCGTTCATTCCCAACCGCTTCATCTGAGCCGCAGCGGCCCGCCTGAAAGCATGAACGCCCTTGTGCTCAACTCCCGCCACATTGCACTGCCGTCGAACCATCTGACCGACTCCCCATCGGGTGAGTGGCCCATACTTTCCTCGCCAAAGCGGTCCTCCAACAACCTTCCAACGGCGTACATAGCGATCAACCGCTCTTAGGGAATTCGTACCGAGAGGGATTAGCCTGTCCCCCGTCTTTCCGTTCACCCAGATAGTTGAACTAGACCAGTCCGGCAAGTCCATCGACACTAGTTCCCCTTCCCGGACTCCGGTATCAAACAGCACGGAAATGATGGCGGCGTTGCGGACTCCTTCTTTGCTATCCATCCTGCAAGACCGGAGTAGCTGCTTGACCTCCTCGACGGTGTAGGTGGGCTGTGGTCGTACTTTGGACTTAGTCAGCTTCACCGTGGTTGTGGGATTGGACTTGATCTCTCCCTCAGCAATCAGGAATCTGAAAAAGCGCCCTAAACCCATCTGTGCTTCTTTCACAGTCTTGGGGGACAGGTACGTAGTTAGGTGCTTGACCCACCTGCGCACATCGTTAGAGGTCACGTCCGTGTGCTCCGATGGCTCTGCATAGGCCCAGAATCGACGCACGTCCCGCAGGTAACAAGAGATGGTGTGAGGACGCAGTCCATCGGCCTCTAAGGCCAGCTGAAAGGACTGAAAAAGACGCTCCGAGCCGAGTGGTCTATCGACGTTTTTCACGTGATTCCTCCATGATCTAGAGGAACCGAAACGGCCGACCTGAACTGTGAAAAGCGGAATTGGTGGGCCCGGCAGGGTTCGAACCTGCGACCGATCGGTTATGAGCCGACTGCTCTAACCACTGAGCTACGGGCCCGGGCAGGACATGCGGCGCTCGTTCAGGAGGGTCCGCGAGCTATGCGGGCACGGTGCCACGCACCTAAGTATGCCTCAGAACGGCTGAAGGGCGCAGCAGGAAGCAGACAGCGAACGCACTCAGCTTATCGAAGCCGTGGAAGTCGGAGGC
>JANQIZ010000114.1 GCA_028281895.1 Dehalococcoidia bacterium | reverse complement strand
TGCCGGACGTCACAGTTCCATGCGAGATCTGCAGAGGCGCTCGGTACAACCGTGAAGCGCTGGAGATCAAGTTCAAGGGACAGTCGATCGCCGATGTGCTCGATATGACCGTGTCTGAGGCGGCGGCGATATTCGAGAACATCCCGTCTGTTGCGAACAAGCTGACCACACTGCGGGATGTCGGCCTCGGGTATATCCGCCTGGGCCAGCCTGCGACGACGCTGTCGGGTGGAGAGGCGCAGCGGATCAAGCTGGCGTCTGAGCTATCGAAGCGGTCAACAGGTCAGACCTTCTACATCCTCGATGAGCCAACGACCGGCCTGTCGTTCGATGACGCGAACAAGCTGATGGAGGTGCTTCACCGCCTCGTTGATGCGGGTAACACCGTCCTGCTGATCGAGCACCACCTCGACCTGATCAAGAATGCTGACTGGCTGATCGACCTTGGCCCGCATGCCGGCGATCGCGGCGGAGAGGTTGTGGCTGAGGGCACGCCGGAGTTTCTCGCAACAGTGAAGGCGTCCTCAACAGGCAGTTATCTTGCTGAAGTCCCTGGCATCAAGCCAAGCAAGGCCGCGCCCGGCAGCCTTGGCAAGCGGAAGAGAGCAAAAGCGGTGCGCAAGCGTCGGGACGATGACACCAGCGTGCTGCCAGAGCGGCCAGAGGACCTGGTTAATGGCGCGAACCGCAATGGCCGTCGTCGTCGTCGATGGCGCAGGCGCAGCAGAGCGGCGGCGCAGTAGCTAGGCCTGAGCGATCTCCAACCTCATCTCAGCGAATTCGTGCGTGCCACGGTTCGACTGGCGCTCGTACGTTCGTACTGTCTGGAATCCTGCGCGTTCGTACACCTTGATCGCCCGCTGGTTGAACGCGGCGACGTTCAGCATGATGCAGCTCGGATCGAATTTGCCGATTGCATAGTCGAGGCCTGCCTCGAGGAACGACTCTCCATGTCCTGATCCGGTCAGATCGGGCCTTAGGCCCAGCCCGATCTCGACTACACCGTCGCCGAAGAGATAGTTGAAGTATCCGACCAGCTCGCCGCCTTCATCGAGTACCGACTGGAAGCCCTCGCTCCGTCGGATGTCTGCGTCGAGCAGTTCAGCGACGTCTTCCGGATACGGCGGCCAATCGTAGAAGGCGTAGTCGCCGCCATATGACCACTGGACGATTTGCTCAGCGTGTTTCTGCAGCATCGGCACGACGTTGAATCGCATCGACTGAGACCTCCGAGCGACTAGCTCCGCACCTTCACGCCTTTGACAGCGGTTCGCAGATCACTCACCAGGTCGCCCTTGCGGCCCACGACCACCCGGCCCAGTCCCTGCCACTCAGCCATCGTCGCCAGCTCTTCCGCAAGCGCGGCAGATACCGCCTGTGAATCCCGCCCAGGCTCTAGATGTGCCGACTGAACAAGCAGTCGACCCGCTTTGCGGTCGGCCTTCAGGTCCACCCGAGCCGCCAGGTCCTCGTCCATCAGGAACGGCAGAACGTAGTAGCCGTACTCCCGCTTCTTCTCAGGAACGTAGATCTCTATGCGATAGCGCATGCCGAACATGCGCTCGGTCCGGTCTCGGTACCAGACAAGCGGATCGAACGGGCTCACGAGCGAGTGAGCTCGAACGGGATCCGATGGAATGTCCGTCTCTGGCAGCTTGTAAGCGTCATCGCCCCAGCCATCGACACTCACGCGCTCGACTTCTCCGGATTCGACCAGCTCAGCGAGGACTGGACGGGCCTTAGGCATCTTGATCCTGTAGTAGTCAGCGAGATCTGCGAGAGTTCCGATTCCGTGGTGCTTTGCAGCCAGCAGCAGCAGCTTTCGGTTCGCCTCATCCTCTGCCAACGCCGGTGAGTTCAGGTGATCGCCTGGCACGAATCGCTCCGGCAGATCGTAGTAGCGCATGAACTTCTTTCGTGAATGGACACCAACCGCGCCGCGATCGAAGTGATACTCCAGCGCCATCTTGCCCTTGCTGAGCCCCCACCACGGACCTGTCCGATCGCCCGCGCCCTGTAGATCAGAGACTGAGATCGGGCCTCGCTCCTTCACCTGCTCGAACACATCGTCGAGCAGCCCCGGGTGCTCAGCCTCCAGCCGATCCAGCCACTTTGCTCTGCGGAAATTCTCCATGCGGTGGCGAAACACCGGGTAGAGCTCCATCGGTACGAAGTTCGCCTCGTGAGCCCAGTACTCGTAGAGCTCGCGGCGCTCGTACGCGAGGTCGTCGAGGAGCTCGTTTCTGTACGGACCGAGGCGCGAATAAAACGGGACGTAGTGCGCACGCGCAAGAACATTCACCGTGTCGATCTGGGACAGACCGATGTGTGACATCACCCGGCGTGCATCGTCGATATCCGGGGTCGTTGTGTTTCGCGGAGTTCCGAAGCCCTGCGCCGCAAGCGCGATGCGGCGAGCTTCTTTGTTTGAGAAATCAGCCATGGCCGGGCGATGTTACCTCAGTTGGAGTGGCATCCAGAGTCACCTGTCGGTTCCTGCCGCAGCAAGTGCGCTAATCTGCACAGCTAATGCAGAACGAATCAGCAGATCGGAGCGATCAGTGGGTGGTTTGACCCGGATACTCGCAATCGACCAGGGCACAACTTCGACCAGAGCCATGATTTTCGATGGCGATGGACAGCCGCTGGCATCGGAGCAGATCGAGCTGCGGCAGCACTTTCCACAGCCCGGCTGGGTTGAGCACGATCCGCTTGAGATATTCGATGCGACGCTTGATGTTTGCCGCGGCGCTGTTGCAAAGGCCGGAATCGGCATGTCAGATGTCACATGCATCGGCATCACCAACCAGCGGGAGACGACTCTGCTGTGGGAGCGAGAAACCGGCAGGCCGCTTGCGAACGCTATCGTCTGGCAAGATCGTCGCACTGCTGAAATGTGCGAAGGGCTGGATATTCGTCGCCAGGGAGATGCCATTCAACAGGTGACCGGGTTGGTCATCGATCCGTACTTTTCTGCGACCAAGCTGCGATGGCTGCTGGATGCTGTTCCGGACGGTCAACGAAGGGCCGAGGATGGAGAGATCTGTTTCGGGACTGTCGATTCCTGGCTGATGTATCGACTGACCGACGGCGAAGCGCATGTGACAGATGCGACCAACGCCTCTCGGACGATGCTGCTAAATGTGCATGATCTTCAATGGGACCCCGAGATGCTTTCGCTCTTCGATGTGCCGGAGACGATGCTGCCACAGGTGCTGCCTTCCTCATCTGACTTCGGGATCACGAGTCCTAAAGCGCTGGGCGCCGAGGTACCGATCACAGGCATCGCCGGTGATCAGCACGCCGCGCTCTACGGTCAGGCATGTTTCGATCCCGGAATGACCAAGTGCACCTACGGAACAGGCGCGTTCGTTCTCACCAACACGGGAAACCGTCCGGTGATTTCGAAGACAGGCGGACTACTGGCGACACTTGGCTACCAGGTCGGGTCACGCCGGGTCTACGCGCTGGAAGGTTCAGTCTTTGCGACCGGCGCGACGGTGCAATGGCTGCGAGATGGCCTCGGGATGATCGATCATGCCATCGACACGGAGCTGCTGACCCGCGAGACAGGCAGCAACGAAGGTGTGTACCTGGTTCCGGCGTTCGTGGGCCTGGGCGCGCCGCACTGGGATGCGTCGGCACGCGGCGTCATGGTCGGGTTGACTCGCGGAACCGGTCGGGCGCACATAGCGAGGGCCGCGCTCGAATCGACGGCGTACCAGGTGAAGGATGTTGTGGATGCGATGGACGATGTCGCCGGTCGCCGCAGGACAGACCGGCCTCTCCGTGCAGACGGAGGGCAAGCGTCGAATAGCTGGCTGATGCAGTTCCAGGCAGACATGCTCGATCGTCCGGTTGAGGTCGCTGCGGTTCAGGAGACGACTGCGCTTGGCGCTGCGTTCCTGGCGGGCAGAGGTGCGGGTATCTGGAGAAGTGATGCTGAGGTGGCCGGTCTCTGGCAGGCGTCAGAGACCTATGAGCCGAGCATGGGCGACGGTGAGCGGCTGAGTTTGCAGGCAGGCTGGAACGACGCGGTGAAGCAGGCGATGACGCGGTAGGTGGCAGGAAGATGAGCCTGCCCAGAGAGAGGTAACCGTGTCCTCCCTCCCATCTTGGGAGGGAGCTAGAGGGAGGGTCGGATAGTCAGGCTGTCACCCACACCCTGACCCTCTCCTTCGAGGGAGAGGGAATAACTGCAGCATTTGTCACAATGCATGCAAGGTCAGATCCCTCCGCTGCGGTCGGGATGACAAGAAGCGGCGGATGACAACAAAATGTCAGTGGACGCGAGAGCACACTTCTCCCTCCCTGGCAGGGAGGGAGTCAGAGGGTGGGTCAAGTTCGTCATGCTGAACTTGATTCAGCATCTCCCTATGACTTGTTTCAGGAGATTCCGGATCAAGTCCGGAATGACGAACCGATGCGCGCTGCAACAGGTGTCGGCTGGCGGTTCTCCGGCGCGATTGCCAGCCTTTCTGACTCGACCTCTTCCCACCACGAATCGAGCGCGTCCCGCATACGTTTTGCCCGCTCCGGCTCTCGCCCAGCAAGGTCGTTCTGCTCACCCGGATCATCGGCCAGGTTGAACAGTTGCGGCACAGGGATTTCCTCGGGCATGCGCCGTACAGGCTCAGGCCAATCGGCGATCTTGCTCACGTTCTCGCGCTCGTACTTGTACTCGATATCCAGCTCCGTGTACTGAGCTTGCAGACGAGCATCCTCATCAGAAGCGAATGCGACATCTATCGCTGGCCGCACGAGCTTCCAGTTTCCATCTCGCATCGCCGCATTGGTCTCTCGCACCGGCGAGTACATGTTCCACTGCCAGAACGCCGAGCTGCGACCAACGCCTTCGCCGCGCAGGGCGCTCAAAACGTCTTGCCCATCGAGAGGCTTCTGTCCGACATGATTCGCTCCCGCGGCAGACAGCAGAGTCGGCAGCCAGTCTGTGAAGTGCACCAGCTCACTTGAGTCCTGGCTTGCCGGCAGGCCATCGGGCCACCGCAGCAGCATCGGCACACGTATCCCGCCTTCATAGACCGTTCCCTTTGCGCCGTTCATGCCCATGTTGAACCGGCGAGTATCGATGCTCACACCTGCAGGAACCTGGTCGTCCCGAAGCATGAAAGCCGGGCCGTTGTCAGAGGTGAACATGAAGATCGTGTTGTCCTCGATGTCAGCGTTTCGAACGGTTTCTCGTATCGAGGCCACGCCATGGTCCATCACCTCGATCATGGCGTATGTGAGCGCCACGCCGCGGGAGTGTCCAGCCGCTTCGTACCGCTGGACGATCTCTTCCGGGGCCTGCAGCGGACTGTGCGGTGCGTTGTAGGTGACCATCAGGAAGAACGGGCTCTGGTGATGGCGCTTGACGAGCTGGACCGCTTCGTCTGTGAGCACTTCGGTGAGGTATCGGCCGTCGCCGTTCTCGATGCTGCCGTTTCTGTCCAGCCACCAGTTGTAGTAGTCCATCCAGCCGCCGCGGAATCCGATGAACTCGTCGAAGCCCCGGGCGTTTGGGTGGTACGCGGGATCGAGCGCGCCGTTGTGCCACTTGCCCACCATGCCGGTTGCGTACCCGGCGGCCTTGAATGAATCGGCGATGGTGGCCTCGTCGAGGGCGATGCGGTCGTAGCCGAGCGTTTCCTGTGGCGTGATGGCGCCGGTGCGGATGGGGTAACGCCCGGTTAGCAGGGCAGCGCGTGATGGCGAGCAGACGGCTGAGCCTGCGTAGTTCTGGGTTAGCCGCAGCGACTCGGATGCCAGTTGGTCGAGCGCGGGTGTGTGAACGCGGCCTTCAGAGTAGAGCCCGAAGTCGCCGTAGCCCATGTCATCGGCCACGATCAGGATGATGTTGGGTTGTGATGGCATGATTGAGATTTTCTCTTTAGCTCTCTCCCAGTGTGGGAGAAAGGTTGGTTGGCAGCCTGACCATCTGACCCACCCTCTGACTCCCTCCCAATATTGGGAGGGAGAAATGTGTTGTCATCCCGACCGCAGCGGAGGGATCTGACCGTACTTCTACGGCCACCGAGAGATTCTGAATCAAGTTCAGAATGACAGGTCCATCCTCCCTCCCATCTTGGGAGGGAGTTAGAGGGAGGGTTATTCGTCTTGAGAG
>JANQIZ010000110.1 GCA_028281895.1 Dehalococcoidia bacterium | reverse complement strand
CTACGCTCCTCTCTCAAGGCCTCTGTTCATCTACGTGAACAAGGCTTCGCTGGAGAAGCCTGAGGTCAAGGCGTTCCTCGAGTACTACATGACTGACGGTCCTGCTCTTGCAGCAGAGGTCGGCTACGTGGAGCTCCCCAGCAACGTCTACCAGGAGAACCTCGCAGCGATTAACTAGCATCACGGGCAGGTGATTGCACGAAAGCTGAAATCCTCCTCAGACTCTTCAACCTGCCAGCGCTAAGTTCCCGGTGGCCCTCCATCGGATTGATCGGCCCCGCAAGTTTTTGCGGGGCCGATTCGCGTTCTGAATTTTCTGATTCCGTAATAAGTGCTTGATCATTCAGCCTGCTACGTAGACCGGTCATCCTTGCGCCGCACTGTGACGAGGGCTCGGGTCCGAGCATTGCAACACACTGCTCCTGCTTGCTTGCCTATCGACCCGGCTTAAGACCGCAACCAGTAACATAGACAAGGCATCGCAGCCTCCGCCGCCCACGCGCTGGCGCAGGCTCGAATCGCACACCGGGGTCTTCAATCTCGCTCCATGCGACGGACAGCCCGGCTGTTCACGCGCCTGAACGGGCCTCTAGCTCAGTGGTAGAGCAACGGACTTTTAATCCGCAGGTCGTGGGTTCGAATCCCACGGGGCCCACCAATCTTGCCAACTTGCCGGGTGCCTCGATGTCAGCACGGGGCTGTGGAAATACGTCGGAGATCTTTTCTGACGTAGGGATAGCTACTCAGGTCTACCGATCGTAGATGCAGGCAGGTCCGCAGCTTCCGGCGTCGGTTTATGCGAACCGGCTCAGTGTGTAGTTGTAGCATTGTCCTCACTCGCATCCGAGAGCCAACTGATCGATGAGGATTATGTCTTGACTAGTTACACCCACACCCAGACAGTCGACTCTCGTTCCACTGAGGTCTTTCAAGTCCTGACGAATTTCCAGAAATATCCTGAATGGGATCCCCTCACGCTTCAAGTCACGGATGTACCCGATGCCCCGATCGAGATCGGTTCCTCCTTCACCGTCACCATGCCCCGGACCGGAAAGCAGACCCTTGAGGTGACCGGGATTGAGGAAGGCAAGTCTTTGACCTTGTCACCAACATCAAGACTATTCAACGGTTCACACAGGTACGACATATCAGATCAAGACGGTAAGACACAGATCATTCACACGTTCTCAATGTCAACCAAGGGCTTGGGACATCTGTTCATCCCACTGTTGCCAGTATGGGGATGGATGTTCCGGCGTCACACCCGATCAAGGGCAGCGGCTTTAGAGGAGTATCTGAGTACGCGGAACTCGGCTTCAGACTGTTAATCCGCTGAGGGCAAGAGAAGGTCCTGGACGAAGAGATTTCAAGCTGTCCGTAAGGGGCCCGGGACCGCAGGTAGTTATTTGCCGGACCCGTTGGCTCCCACGGCAGCGGGTCTGTCCAGGCAAAGTACGGTGGCTACGTGATTGCGGGAAACTCGATATTACTTTGTGAGGGGCAGAGCACAGACCAGTCCACGGACCTCTGTAACGACCTTCTAAATGATGTTCTCAGCGGCAAGAGCAGCTGATCCAGTTGGCGACTTAAAACCACCAGCGCTCACTCTGCGGGCATCAAGCGGGGCGCCCTCGGCAAGAGTCCCCTGATTGGTAATTCGCCGGACGTGGCGGGTGCCCGTTGGGCGATCCCACGGGCCCACCAGCTTTCGGTTCGACCTGCCCCGGTATGACAAATTGCCCCATCTCAGCGCTTACAGGTCGTACTCGCCTAACAGAGAGCCGCATTCAGAACAAATGAGCCGAGCCGTGGAACGTTCACCGAAAGTTGTCTCACCTGATCTTCCAACTCCGAACTGGGCATCGAACTCACTCCAGACCTCTTCTGCGACTGGAGTCGTCGCTGCTTGAAGTACCTAACTGTGCATGGTTCGTAGATCCGTGAACGGCTATCCCTGGCACCAGTCTGAGCAGCGGACAATCCTCCTCTGCGCAAATCTCTCCATGCCCATACCCGGCGCAGCGCATGTGCGTGTAGGCTCTCGTAAGCCGAAGACAGCCGCACGGATTCCTTAGCTCGGCTGCGACTCGATTCCGCAACAGTGCGTCTGGAATCCGAGGACCGGAACATGGACAACCCTGGTTCGAAACCCGATCAAGCAGTAGTCAAAGAAGAGAACGTCCCGATCAACATGCGGGACGGAACCACTCTTGTGGCCGATGTCTACCGGCCAGATTCAGCGGGCAGATTCCCCGTACTTATCGAGAGAACTCCCTACAGCAAGTCTGAATCGTCGGAAACGAAGTTCGGCGCCGGGGAGTTCTATGCAGCCCGCGGATACGTCACCGTCATACAGGACGTCCGCGGGAGATTCGCTTCCGAGGGTCAGTTCTACCCGTTTCGAGACGACGGGAACGGATCCCTTAAAGACGGATATGACACCGTTGAGTGGGCTGCAGAGCAGAGCTGGTCGAACGGCCGTGTGGGAACGATCGGCGGATCGTACTCGGGAGCGACCCAGTACAGAATGCACGCTGCACGGCCACCACACCTGATCGCGCAGTACGTCCGCCAGAGCTCTGCCGACTACGAGGACGAATGGGTCTACAGAAACGGGGCGCTGGAGCTGGGGTTCAACCTGCGATGGGTTACCCAGCACACTGCCTCTCATGCGCGAATCTGGTCAGACGCGAAGGACGCAGACAGGATGGAATCGGCGCTCAACAACGCCGTGAGTGATCTGCCAGACTCGATGAGGAAGCTTCCCTTGCTGCGAGCAGATGCTGTCAGCGAACTTGCTCCCTGGTGGAACGACTGGCTTCGCAACCCTGGCGCAGGCGAGTACTGGAACCAGTTCAACATTTCACCGAGCTTCGGAGATGCGGCTGTGCCCGTCCATCATCTCGGCGGCTGGTTCGACGGGTTCCTGGCCGGCACACTCAAAAACTACTCCGGAATGCGTGAGCTTGCCCAGACTGAAGAGGCGCGCAACGGCCAGAGGTTGACCGTCGGTCCCTGGGTTCACGCTCCAGACGCTGGCGACACCACCACTGTCGGTGAAGTGGATTTCGGGCCTGATGCGGCGATCGGCTTCTTCGAGTCCCGGCTGGAGTGGTTCGACTACTGGCTCAAGGGATTGCATAGCGATGCTATGGAGCAGCAGCCGGTGCGGGTCTTCACGATGGGCCGCAACCGCTGGAGCTATTTTGATCAATGGCCGCCATCGGACTCAACAGTGACTCCGCTCTACCTGCGATCCGAAAAGGCCAGCGCCTGCAGCTCGATCAATGACGGCAGCCTGAGCTGGAACCCGCCAACGAACGAAGGCTCGGACGCCTATTCCTACGATCCCGCCGATCCGGTGCCGACTCTTGGCGGATCACACCTCGGATCGGCGACCGAAGGATGTCCCAACGGTCCCATGGATCAGCGTCCCAACCACCATCGTGTGCTTACCTACACAGGGCCCGAGCTGCAGTCAGAGATCGAGGTGACCGGCAATGTGAAAGCTGTGCTGCATGCCAGTAGCTCGGCTCCTGACACCGACTGGATCGTAAAGGTGGTAGACGTTCATCCAACCGGTGAAGCCATGCTGGTGTGC
>JANQIZ010000354.1 GCA_028281895.1 Dehalococcoidia bacterium | reverse complement strand
GTATCTGCCGCGCCTGACGAGATCATGACGCAGATGACTGCCGGTGGCCACAGCAAGATCCCGGTCTACGCAGACTCGCCAGACAGCATCGTTGGCGTGGTGTACGCGAGAGACCTGCTGGCCTCTCGAGCCAACGGGGCCGAGCAGCACGAGGACTTACTCCAGAAGCTGGCCCGGCCCGCCATCCATGTGCCAGAGTCGCAGAACCTCGAGCGCCTGCTCAGGGAGTTCCAGGAGCACAGGACAAGCATCGCGATAGTTGTTGACGAGTACGGCGGCATCGCGGGGCTGGTCACAGTCACAGATCTGATTGAAGAGATCGTTGGTGAGCTTGTCGATGAGTTCGACACGGATGGGCCTGAGATCCGTGAAGCGGGTGACGATCAACTGGTTGCGGATGGCACCGTTTCGATCGAGTCTGTGAATCGACGCATGGGAACAGCGCTGCAGGGCGATGGCTACGACACTATCGCGGGGCTAGTCCTGAAAGAGCTGGACCGCCTTCCTGTGAACGGAGACAGGGTGACCGCTGAAGGGCTGGTCATAACCGTGCTGTCGACGGTCGGCCGCAGAGTGCGCAGGGTTCGCATCGAGCGAAACGTAGTGCCTACATAAGGCAGGGCGCAGCTAGTCATCCCAGACAAGCCCTCTGCCTCTGTGATGAGTGGCCTTGCAGCAAATCCTGAGTTGAAGCCTTCGCCTCATAAGAGGTGGCCAGCACTGCCCGGGGATTTCAGTGGCCCCAGCCGAAGCATCGTAACGCCGATGAACATACCGGCAAGGCGCGTCCGCCACGCAACAAACTACGCACGCAAGCCAGCAGCACAGATGCTCGGGTCCGGTGGACAGCATCTCTGCATGATTCAACGAGATCGCAGATCAGCCCACCCTGCTCTCGCTTGTCACGTGAGCTAGCGCAAGCGATCTTCTGTTCAGGCCACTGGTATGACTTAGACGTGAAGAGACCCCGGATATCCGGGGTCTCTTCATTTGGCTATGTGCCGGGAAACTTAGTTTCCGGGAACCTTGTCGACCATGATGAACACACCGCTCACCCGGCCGGTCTCCTCACCGTTAGCAGACACGGTGAAGATTGAGTCTTCGGCGGCTTCAAAGCCAGACGCAGTCAACTGAACCGTCAGGCGGAATGCGCCGTGGTCGTTAGCGACAGCGTCGCCGAGCAGAGTGTCAAACCGGTTCGGGATGGCCGTCACGCTGATGCGCTCACCAGCCTTGAATCCACCACCGAGAATGTCGACCGTTGGGCCGCCAACTCGCCACTCAACTGCACCGGCAACGTTGTTGCCTGCGTCGTGGACGAGGACTCCTGCGCTGGAGCCAGCGGCACCAGGAGCGCCATCAGCACCAGCAGGTCCGGCGGGACCAGCAGGTCCAGCAGGTCCGGTGTTACCGGCAGCTCCAGGCAGACCTGGCAGACCGGCGGCTCCGGGAAGTCCCGGGTCACCCTGAATACCCTGTGGACCCTGGGGGCCTTGCGGTCCCTGGGGGCCAGCAGGCCCAGCGTCACCATCTGAACATGCAACGGCGGCGGCAAGCCCAACCATCAGCGAAACGAGGAAGAGGGCCTTCACCCTACTTCGGAGCAGACCTAGCATAGGTCCCGTCCTCCATGTACTTATATCGTGTATCCCGATCTTTCGATCGTGGCCGGGAATCGTGCGGCCGTCGTTCTCAGCTGTTGAGAGTAAATCCCACGCGCGCAGACCACGATGGCCCGCCAGCGCACCGGTGCAACTTTATCGGTGCGTTTTCGCGACTGTCAAGGCAGTTAGCGCGCGCCAAACCCTAGTTTCAAACGAGTGTGGGCACACACGCCTACAAACGTTTGTTGCCAGCCCGGCATCGCCATGCTGACCGGTGGTGCGTTCTCTCATTGTTACCGCTGGCCCGGCAAGGCCGACGTAGGCAGTTCGTCCAGTACGTGGCTAGAGTCTGGGTTTTGTGAATCGCGCAATCGCCTCGTAGTCCGGAAATGCGCGTGTGCATACGTGTATCTGGCAACTGCACCGTGTTATCCTGTGAAATCGAGCACGAAGAAGCAAAGATATTTGATTCACTCGCGCCAGGGTGCTTGGTTTCCCCTTTTATCCCAAATGATCGAACGGAGCCGCGCGGCGCGCTGCTGAAAGAGAGAACGGACAGGTTGGACAGCGAGAAGAAATCGGCGATCGTCAAAGAGCATGGACGCGCCACCAACGACACGGGCTCAGCTGAGGTGCAGATCGCACTCCTGAGCGAGCGTATATCTGAACTTACCGATCATCTGCGAGAGCACAAGCACGATCACGCCAGCAGGCGCGGGCTTGTAAAGCTGGTGGGAAGGCGAAGGCGCCTTCTCGGCTACCTGAACAGCGAAGACGTAAATCGCTACAGGTCGATAGTCGCCAAGCTCGGACTCCGCCGGTAGACAGCCGCCCCTCACTTACATGAAAGGAGGGGCGCTTTTTTGTTCCGGGGCTGCAGTCCGAGACTTATCGCCCGGCTACGTCATTGACACCGTCAACTCAGCGAATCCGATGCTGCGCCTTACTGGTGGCGCTTAAGCGGGATACGCGAGCCTAGGCGTCACGAACTCCGTAGATCGAGCCGGTGATTCACAGAGAAGAGAAGAAAGAAAACAGAAGAGACAAGATGACACAAGAGATAAACAAGTTTGAGATCGAGGTCGGCGGACGAATACTGGAGTTGGAGACCGGCAGGGTGGCGCACCAGGCGCATGGCGCTGTCACCGTCCGCTACGGAGACACACTGCTCCTATGTACGGCAACCGGAGCCAAGAAGCCCCGGGAAGGCGTGGATTTCCTGCCACTGACGATCGATGTTGCTGAGAAGGCATACGCTGCTGGCAAGCTCCCCGGCGGCTTCTTCAAGCGAGAAGGACGGCCGAGCACAGAGGCGATCCTGGCTGCCAGGCTTTGCGACCGCCCGCTCCGCCCGCTCTTCCCGAAGAACTACCACAACGAAGTGCAGATCATCACGTCTGTGCTTTCTGCTGACAGGGTCAACCCGCACGCCGCGCTCGGCATCGTTGGCGCGTCCGCAGCACTGACCATCTCGGACATCCCGTTCGACGATCCGGTCGGCGCATGTGTGATCGGCCTGGTGGACGGCGAGCTTGTCGTCAACCCTACTTATCAGGAACTGCAGGAAAGCCTGCTCGACCTCACGGTCGCTGGCACAGCCGACGCCATCATGATGGTTGAGGCCGGCGCAAGCATCGTTGGCGAGGACGTGCTGCTCGACGCCCTCGAGCTTGCACAGGAAGTGAACGGCGCCATCGTCGATCTCATCCGCGAGATGCAGGAAAAGATCGGCAAGTCGAAGTGGGCAGTCGCCGAGAAGTCCGAGGCTGAGACCGCTGCAGAAGAGGCGGCCAGGAGTTTCATCGGCGACAAGCTGAAGGACGCCCTCAAGCTGCCGGGTGGCAAGCAGGAGCGCGTTGACGCGGTGGACAAGATCGGTGATGAGGTGATGGCCGCGCTGGGCGAAGAGCACGACGCTGGCATAGTTAAGAGCACCTTCTATTCAATGGAAAAGGAAGCGGTGCGTGAGGCGATCCTTAACGAGGACCGCAGGCCGGACGGCCGCACGCTGACGGAGATCCGACCGCTTAGCTCCGAAGTTGGCTACTTGCCCAGGGTCCACGGTTCCGCGATCTTCACCCGTGGCGAGACCCAGATCATGAACGCTGTGACGCTCGCATCTGCGGGTGAGAGGCAGCGGCTGGACACGTACGGTCCGGACGAAGAGAAGTTCTTCATCCACCACTACAACTTCCCGCCATTCTCTACCGGTGAGACGGGACGCTTCGGCTTCACTGGCCGGCGTGAGGTTGGCCACGGCATGCTCGCTGAGCGTGCTTTGCAGGCTGTCATCCCATCGCAGGAAGAGTTCCCGTACACCATCCGCTCCGTATCCGAGGCGCTCGCATCGAACGGCTCGACATCGATGGCCAGCGTCTGCTCAGGCTGTCTCGCGCTGATGGACGCCGGTGTTCCGATCTCGGCTCCTGTGGCTGGAATCGCCATGGGCCTGATAACAGGCGAGGGCGGCAAGTACGCCGTTCTGACCGACATCCAGGGTGCTGAAGACCACTCGGGAGACATGGACTTCAAGGTGGCCGGAACGACCGAGGGCGTGACCGCTCTGCAGATGGATATCAAGGTGAAGGGGATCACCTTCGAGATCATGCGCGAGGCGCTGGAGCAGGCCCGAGACGCCAGGCTCCAGATTCTTGAGCACATGGCCGGAACGCTCACCGCGCCGAGGTCAGACCTGAGCGAGTTCGCACCGCGAATGATGTCGATCAACATCCCGACTGACAAGATCGGCGCACTCATCGGCCCTGGTGGATCGGTGATCCGCGGCCTGATAGACGAGTACGGCGTTTCGATCGATGTGAACGACGACGGCGTTGTCGTGATCGGCTCTCCAGATAAGGAGAAAGCGGATCAGGCCAAGGCTGCTGTCGAGCTGCTTACCAGGGAGATCGAGGTCGGGCAGGTCTACAAGGGCAAGGTCGTGCGGATCATGCCGTTCGGCGCCTTCGTCCAGCTGACACCTGGAAAAGACGGACTGGTTCACATCAGCGAACTCAGCGAAGAGCATGTGCCTGATGTCGAATCGGTTGTCCAGATCGGCGACGAGCTCGAAGTGATGGTCATCAAGGTCGACAACATGGGACGTGTCGATCTCTCCGCTCGTGCTGTCAAAGAGCAGAGCGAGGCTGGCGAAGTCCGCGATGACAAGGAGTGGGCAGAGAAGTTCGAGCGCCGGGACAGGCGAGACGGCGACGGCGACCGTGGTGGCCGCAGAGACGACCGTCGCGGTGGCAGGCGGGATGATCGTCGTGGTGGACGAGACCGCGGACCTCGTGATCGCGGCGGAGACCGTGGCGATCGCGGAGGCTACAGGGGTCGCAGGGACAACTCCGATGGCGACAACGGAGGAGACCGTCCTGAGCGCCGTGGTGGCCGACGGCCCGTTGGCGGCTATGACGGCGAGCGGCGTGTTGGTCCGCCTCGCAGGCGTTAAACTTCGCCTGCAGGAGGACGATTCACGTGTCCGAATCATCGACACCGATAAAGGTAGCCGTCAGCGGAGTTGTGGGGCGAATGGGCTCCACAGTGCTGGCGGCTGTCGCAGGTGACCCAGAGACCGTAGCTGTTGGTGGCGCTGATCCTGCCGCTTCAAGCGATACCGTCGCGAACCCGGTCACGGGCGAGCCACTTCCGCTGCGCAACTCACTTGCCGATCTCATCGGCGAGACTCAGCCGGATGTGGTCGTTGACTTCTCCAATGCTGAAGGCGCCAGAGCGACCTTTGCCACCTGTGCTCCTGCCGGAGTTGCAGTCGTCTCAGGCTCAACCGGCCTTTCGGACGATGACATCGAAGAGGCCGGGCGTCTGGCTAGCCAGCACAGCGTCGGCATCATCTCGGCATCGAACTTCGCTATCGGTGGCGTGCTGCTCGGCTACCTCGCCGGAATCGCTTCCAGGTATTTCGACTACGCAGACCTGATCGAATCTCATCACGAAGCGAAAGTGGATGCTCCATCGGGCACCGCACTCT
This sequence comes from Dehalococcoidia bacterium, assembly GCA_028281895.1. Classification (GTDB taxonomy): domain Bacteria; phylum Chloroflexota; class Dehalococcoidia; order Lucifugimonadales; family Lucifugimonadaceae; genus JAJCYX01. The sequence continues at coordinate 965 of JANQIZ010000354.1, read as the reverse complement.
CAATCGCGCAGGCGATGGCTGAAGGGCGGGGAGAACGCTTCTCCCAGAATGTGGCCGAAAAGCAGACCCTCGCCGGCACCCGTGGCGGTGATTTTCAAGGTATAAATGTTCATAGTGCCCGTATGCCCGGGCGCGTGGCACGGCACGAGGTCGTCTTTGGCGGCACCGGTCAGACACTGACGATGATTCACGACTCGATCAATAGAGATAGCTTCATGCCTGGCGTACTGCTGGCAGTTAAGCGCGTCGTCACTCAGGATGGCCTTGTGGTTGGCCTCGACCGCGTCCTTGGCCTGGACAAGCTCAAGCCGTAGGGCAGCTCGCGGCACAGGTTAATTAGCGCGGCCTGCCCACCCTTCGGCTCCTTCATTTCACTACTGATTCCGGGATACCGGTGCGCACGTGCGCAGATCACCGGGCACGCAACTCAAGGACTCATCATGAATAGCTCAGACCTGACCATCGCCATCGTTGGCGCAACCGGCGCTGTAGGGCGAATCGCACTCGATTTGCTTGCAGAGCGAAATCACCCTGCCGAGAAGATCGTCGCAATGGCATCTGCTCGCTCCGCAGGCAAGAAGGTTCGCTACGCCGACACCGATCTGACGGTGATCGAAGCGACGCCGGACACGTTCGACAGAGTGGACGTCGCATTCATCTCAGCCAGCTCCGAGGTGAGCAGGCAGCTTGCGCCAGAGGCGGTCAAGCGCGGTGTTCTCGTGATTGACGACGGGTCCGCATTCAGGATGGAAGAGACCGTTCCGCTGGTCGTTCCCGAAGTGAACGGCGCAGATGTTGAGTGGCACCAGGGAATCATCTCGATCCCCAACTGCACGACCACTCCGCTGGTGATGATCCTCGATGCGCTGCGGCAGATCTCACCCATCACATCGGTGACCGTGTCGACCTACCAGTCTGTGACCGGAACTGGAGCCGCTGCAGATGCCGAGTTGGTCGACCAGTCC
>JANQIZ010000317.1 GCA_028281895.1 Dehalococcoidia bacterium | reverse complement strand
CGGCGGCGAGAAGAACGAGGTATGCCGCTGCGACGGCAATAGTCGAGAGCATGCCGAGCAGGAAGGTGATGAGGAGCGCCTTGAGCGGCGCGCCACGGTATGAGCGGCCATGAGTGAAGACCCAGAGCCATAGCACTCCGGGAATCACCGCGCTCACAACTGCAACGCCAACCGCCATCTGGCTCACCTGCCCGGGCGCATGACGGACCCGGCTGCTATCTCTTCGGGTTCCTCACCTGAGTTGGGAAGATTTCTACTGCCTCATGGTCGGATAGGTTCCGGCTATGAGGTCATGGAGCGCGCGCCGATCTTTCCTGAATGGGGCGATCAAGTATCCCACCCAGATGAAGATTGACCCCAAAACCATTCCGCCGGCCCTGAGACCTGATCTTCTCCATCCAATTCGCCTGTTGCCTGCGGGGTCTAAGACTCGGATCCCAAGCAAAGACTTTCCGGGGGTTGTGTTGAATAGCGCGATCAGGATCATGTGGTAGAAGAACATGGTTATCAGGAACGCCCAGCCGATTCCTCGCGATTCAGATACCTCTCCGCCGATCTCGAAAATGAACGTCTCCCAGAAAGACTGGCCGAACAACAGCGGCCACAATATCGTGCCACTGATGCCAAAGATCGCAGCATCGATTAGCCATGCAATAAGCCGAACCCAGAATCCGGCCGGGTCTCCCTGGTAAGAGACAGCAGTGGGTACTCCAGCCTCACTTACCCGCTGGCCGAAAGGCAGGCCGCAGTTGCTGCAGGCCTCGTCTTCAGGGCGGCGGAAGTTTCCACAGCGCGGGCACGACTCGTCTTCCCGGAGCGGACGCTCGTAGCCCGGCCCTGTAGCCCACGGATCTTCCGACTGGCCCTGCTGGGCATAGCCCGGATTCTGCGTAGTTGGAGGCTGATCCCATCCATGAGCCTGTGCTGAGCTCTGAAGCTGGGTTCCGCATCGCTCGCAGAACCTGGCATCGGGCATGTTCAGGTGGCTGCACGACGGGCACTCGATCTGAGCTGGAGCGCCTGGCTGGAAGCGCGCTTCATCAGCCTGCGCGCCGACCTCGGTTCCACATCGTCCGCAGAACCGCGCTCCCGCCTCAAGCGGCTGAAAGCACTTTGCGCATCTGCCCGAATCGGTCGTCATCGCAACTCTCCATGTAGAGATCGTTTCATGCCCGCGCACCACCCTGGCCATATGTCCGCGGCGGCGTTCCAGGGTTCAGTGAGAAATGTGTGTGCACCGCAAGCCACTCTCCGCCGGGCGCACTGTTCGAAGATCGACGCTCCAGCGCAATCGTAGCTCTGCCCGGCCTGTCGAACGAATCGCCATTTTCGCTGAACCCCGTCGAGGTCCACGTAGCGATTCCCCATGCCGAATCACCGTCGCCTCCGCCCCTGACCGAATCGAGGTCAACGACAAAGTCTGCGATGTTGGGCCAGATGCCCTCCCACTGGTTCGACTGCAGAGGCTCGAGTCCAACAACGATGTCAGCCTTTGTGCCGAACGAGGCAACGTCGTCGGCGAAAATGCGCCTGCCCGCTTCGTAGTCAACCGCTGCGCATGCCGCGCTCAGCCGGGCGAACCACTGCCTGGCGGCCTCCAGGTGGTTATCAGTGACGATTGGCCCTTGATCGCTCAAACGCGGTCTCACAATATGCCCTGTTCGAACTCGCAGTCGAATCCGGGCGACAACCTTAACCGACAATCATCAAACGGGCATCTGGCCTTCAGCAGCTCCCCTCACCGCTTCACGCAGCCGCGCCTCTCGCTAAACTGGCATCTTGAACTGTCCATCAACCGCTGAGGCAAGCGGGCACAGTCGCCACCCGGAGAGACTTCATGGCAAGCAGGTTCGCAGGCAAGGTCAACGCTCCCGAATTCCCGGCAGGGCTCGACTGGATCAACACCGACTCACCGGTGAAGCTCGCTGATCTGCGCGGCAAGCTCGTGATCCTCGACTTCTGGACCTACTGCTGAATCAACTGCATGCATGTACTTCCGCAGTTGCGGAAGCTGGAAGAGAGATACCGCGAGTTCATGGTGGTGATCGGCGTTCACTCGGCGAAGTTCGATGCCGAGAAGGCGACCGCCAACATCCAGGAGGCGGTGGACCGCTACAACGTCAGACACCCGGTGATCAACGACGCCAACTTCGATGTGTGGAAGCAGTACGGTCTGCGTGCATGGCCAACACTCATGTTCATCGATCCCGAAGGGAAGGTCATTGGCCGTCACGAAGGCGAGTTCGCTGTCAAAGACCTCGACCGCGTTATCCAGCAGATGCTCAATGAGCACAGCAGCAAGACCGTCCTGAGCGACGAGCTTCTGCCGTTCCAGCTCCGGGCGATCGAGGAGGAAAAGCGGCCACTCTCGTTCCCAGGCAAGATCGAGGTCGACCCCGATGCCGGCAGGCTCTTCATAGCCGACTCGAATCACCACCGCATCGTCGTCTCATCGCTGGACGGCGAAGTTCAGCAGATCATCGGCAACGGCGAGGTGGACGACTTCACCACAGAGCAGCAGGCGTTTGACGACGGCGCGTTCGACAACCCGCAGGGCATTGCCCTGGACGGCGACACCGTCTACGTTGCCGATGCCGGATCGCACTCCATCAAGAAGATCGATCTCACTGAGCGCACCGTGACCGCCATCGCGGGCACAGGCCAGCAGTCGCTCTACCGCCACGACGGCGGTGACGCGCTCGATGTGCCGCTGAATTCGCCATACGACCTTGGGCTCAGAAACGGCAAGCTCTACATAGCGATGGCCGGGTTCCATCAGCTGTGGTCGATGGACCTCGAAGCCGGAACTATCGCGCCCTTCGCTGGCACCGGCGCTGAGTCGATCAAGGACGGACTGCGTGAAGAGGCGTTGCTGGCTCAGCCCTACGGCCTGGCGGTGCAGAACTCGAACGTCTTCTTCGCCGACTCCGAGACCAGCGCCGTGCGGATAGCCAAGATCGGCGAAGGCGGGCGAGTCGTGACCCTCGTGGGCACCGGGCTGTTCGATTTCGGTGACGCCGAGGGGATTGGCAAGGATGCGATGCTGCAGCACGTGCAGGGCGTCGCCGCGGGCAACGACATCCTCTATCTCGCCGACACCTACAA